>CAIXXI010000353.1 GCA_903923345.1 uncultured Burkholderiales bacterium
GGATTTCGGGTGTCGGATTGGCCAGCGCCAGGATGAGGGGGCGCGGCGCCATCTTCGCAACCATGGCAGGTTTGAGCACGCCACCCGCAGACAGGCCAAGAAAAATGTCAGCCCCGGCGATGACATCATCGAGCACGCGGGCATCGGTCGGCTGGGCAAAGCGCGCCTTTTCTTCATCCATCAGGACCGGGCGGCCCTCCCACACCACGCCTTCGATGTCGGTGACCCAAATCTGTTCGCGCCTGAATCCGAGATCGAGCAGCAGATCGAGACAGGCCAGCGCGGCCGCACCGGCACCGCTGACCACCAGTTTGCAATCGGAGATCGCCTTGCCCACCACTTCGAGGCCGTTGAGGATGGCGGCCGCCACAACGACGGCCGTGCCATGCTGGTCGTCGTGAAAGACCGGTATCCGCATCCGCTTGCGCAGGGCCCTCTCGACATGGAAGCACTCAGGTGCCTTGATGTCCTCGAGGTTGATGCCGCCAAAGGTCGGCTCCAATGCAGCGATGATTTCGACGAGTTTGTCCGGATCGGTCTGATCGATTTCGATATCGAATACATCGATCCCGGCGAACTTCTTGAACAACACGCCCTTGCCTTCCATCACGGGCTTTGCGGCCAGCGGGCCGATCGCACCCAGGCCGAGCACCGCGGTGCCGTTGGTGATGACTGCCACCAGATTGCCGCGTGCGGTGTAGCGAAAGGCGGCCGCCGGATCCTCGACAATCATCTCGCAGGCAGCCGCCACGCCGGGTGAGTAGGCCAGCGCCAGATCGCGCTGGTTGGTCAGTTGCTTGGTCGGTGTGACCGAGATTTTTCCGGGCTGACCCTGCTCGTGATATTCGAGTGCGGCTCGGCGCAAGTCGGGATTCATTGGTTGAGGCATGACTGGACGCTCGCAGGATTCGGCGGAACATGGATTATGAACCGCCCGGATCGACACCAAGCGAGGCCACACGCACAGCATGGATTCCCGAACAGCCGCGCAGCAAGGGTAAGCTACCCCCATGAAGCAACGGACCGAACCGCCCTCCTCGCACACCAAACCCGACGATCAGACGCCGCGCCCAGCCGGGCCTGATTCTGCACCGGCTGTCGATGGGAAAGCATTAGACGCTGCGGATCTCGCTGCGCAACTCGAGGTAGAGCGGGCTGCACGCCAGGCTGCTGAAGCCGCCCGCGATGAAGCGCAGGTCGAAAACCAGTACAAGTCCGAATTCGTCGCGCTGCTCAGCCGTGAGATTCGCACGCCCCTGAACGGTGTGCTCGGGATGATCGAACTGCTGCAGACCACTCGACTGGATGCCGAGCAGCGCGAATTCGTCGCCACCCTGAGCCTCTCGGCCCAGTCGCTGGTCGGGGTCGTGAATGATGTCATTCACTTCACCACGGTCGACGGCGCAGGCCAGGACCTGGAGGTCAACCCGTTTTCGGCCGCCCGACTCGCTGAGGAAGCCGTCTCGCTGATGCGACCCATGGCCGAGCAAAAAGGCCTGAGGATGCTGCTGTGGGTGGGTCGGATGCCCAAGCGGGTGACCGGCAATCCGACACGGATGCAGCAGATCCTGGTGCACCTGCTGTCGGATGCGATCAAACTCACCGAGCGAGGCGAGGTGCGCCTCGACCTCAGCGCCTCAGCGCTCGAGGCGGGCCGCTGGCGGCTGACCTGGACCGTTTCGGACACTGGCATTGGCATCGACAGTTCGAATCTGCAGAACCTGCGTGCAGCGATCCAGAAGACCCCCAACAGCGAACCGCCCGGCACCAATGCCCTGGGACTGGCACTGCCGATTGCCGCGCGGCTGGTGCATCAGCTGGCTGGCACCCTGTCGGTCGAGAGCGAGCCGGGCGTGGGCAGTCGCATCGCATTCTCGATCGTCCTCGATGAACCCGCCGATCGTGTGGCCAGCCGGCCCGAAATCTCGACCAGACCGGTGGTGCTCGATCAGCTGCGGGTGCTGGTGGCCGAGGACAATCCAGTCAGCCAGACGCTGGCCCTGGCTGTACTCGGGCGCTTCGGCATCCAGGCCGTGCTGGCCCGCGATGGCCAGGAAGCGGTTTCGATCGCGAGCCAGCAGCCCTTTGACATCGTGCTGATGGACGTGCGCATGCCGAAACTCGATGGCCTTGAGGCCACCCAGGCGATTCGCGCCCTGCCCGCCCACCATCCTCAGCCCTGGATCATCGCGGTGACTGCGAATGCCTTCGACCAGGACCGCCAGCAATGTCTGAATGCCGGCATGAACGACTTTCTGGCCAAGCCGTTCAATCAGACTTCGCTGCGCGACGCCCTGATGAACGCCCGGCTGCCGGCCTGAGGCACAGCGCTCTCGGTATCCACTCAGGCCAGCGCACGCTCCAGCACCCGGGCCACGTGCAGTGCTTCGCGTGATGCGCCATCCGCGATCTGATGCCGGCAACTCGTCCCGTCCGCCACGATGAGCGTATCCGGCTGGCTGCTGCGAATCGCAGGCAGCAAGGCGGCTTCGGCCATGCGCATCGAGACCGCTTCATGCTGGGCTGAATAGCCGAAGCTGCCGGCCATGCCGCAGCAACCCGACTCGATCGGCTGCACCGTCAAGCCGGGAATGAGCCGCAGCACGGACAGGGTTGGCGTGAAGGCGTCGAAGGCCTTCTGGTGGCAATGCCCGTGCACCATGACGCGCGATTCGGGCAGCGCCTTGAGCTTCAGCTTGAGCCGCCCCGCCACCTGCTCGGCGACCAGAAACTCCTCCAGCAGCATCGCCCGACCGGCCAGGATTGCGGCTGCGCCAGGTTCACCGATCGCCGCATCGAGACGCAGCGCGAGAAACTCGTCACGCAAGGTCAGCAGGCAGGACGGCTCCAGACCGACGATCGCCACGCCGCGCCGCGCAAACGGCAAGAGCGCCTGCAGGGTCCGAAGCGCTTCGGCGCGCGCTTGATCGACCAAGCCCGCAGCCAGATAGGTTCGACCGCAGCACAAGGCGCGCTCGCCCGGCGCAATACCGCTCTCGGGTGCACCGGCGACATGCACGGTGTAGCCGGCAGCCTTCAGCACCTTGAGGGCCGCACGGGCGTTGTCGGGTTCGAGATGCTCATCGAAGGTATCGACCCACAACACCACTTCGCCGGCTGCCGCCGCGCCGCCTGAAGCCTGCGCACCCAGCGTGCGCAAAAACCCGTCCGCGCGAAACCGGGGCAGGCTGCGGGTTTCGCTCAGGCCGAGACGCCGCTTGATCAGTCTGCCCAGCCCCGGCATGGACTCCGGCAGATTGGCCAGCCAGGGCCAGCGCGCAGCCCAAGGCGCCCAGCGTGGCATCTGCGCGATCAGGCGGTCCTTGAGCGACAGGCCATGGCGGGCCTGCCAGTGATGGAGGAACTCGGTTTTCATGCGGGCCATGTCGACGCCGGTGGGGCATTCGCGCTTGCAGCCCTTGCACTGCACGCACAGGTCCATCGCCTCGCGCACCGCATCGCTGGCCAGGCCGTCGGGGCCGAGCTGGCCCGTCACGGCCAGGCGCAGGGTATTGGCTCGGCCTCGGGTCAGGTGCTGCTCATCGAGTGTGGCCCGGTACGACGGACACATCGTGCCGGCATCGAACTTGCGGCAATGGCCGTTGTTGTTGCACATCTCGATGGCCTTGGAAAAGCCCTCGGCAGGATCTCCCCCGGTGCCAGGCGCCGACAGCGCCACGCCATTGCCTTCGAGTGTGTAGCCCTCACGTTGAGCGCCCGCGCGCGAAGCATCGCTCGAGCGGTTCCAGTCGGACCAGTCCAGTGCGGTGGCGAGCGGCTGCACGGTGTAGCCGGGTGCAAACCGGAACAGGCTCTCATCGTCCATGCGGGACGGGCGAACGATCTTGCCTGGATTGAGGCGATTGTTCGGATCGAACAGCCCCTTGATGTCTTCAAAGGCACGCGTGAGCCTCGGCCCGAACTGCCAGGCGACCCATTCACTGCGCACCAGTCCGTCGCCATGCTCGCCCGAGAAGGCGCCCTTGTACTGGCGCACCAGCGCTGCCGCCTCCTGCGCAATCGCACGCATCTTGACGGCATCGCCACGGCGCATGTCGAGGATCGGGCGCACATGCAGGGTGCCGACCGAAGCATGGGCATACCAGGTGCCCTGTGTGCCGTGACGGTGAAACACCTCGGTGAGGCGATCGGTGTATTCGGCCAGATGCTCAAGGGGCACCGCGCAATCCTCGATGAAGGAGACCGGCTTGCCGTCGCCCTTCATCGACATCATGATGTTCAGACCCGCCTTGCGCACCTCCCAGAGGGCCTTCTGACGGGCCTCGTCGGCCAGATCGATGACACTTCCAGGCAGACCGAGGTCGGCCATCAGCTCGTGCAAACGCGCAAGCTTGTGCAACTGAAGCTCGCGGGATTCTCCGGCGAACTCCACCAGCAACACGGCCTGCGGCTCGCCCACCAGCGCTGAATCGATCACCGGGCGAAAGGCCGGGTTGGAGCGCGACAACTCGATCATCGTGCGGTCGACGAGCTCGACCGCCACCGGGCCGAGTTCGACGATATGCCGGGTGAGCGCCATCGACTGATGAAAGCTCGGAAACGACACCACGCCCAGCACTTTGGCACCGGGCAGCGGCGAGAGCTTGAGGCGGATGCGGCGCGTCCAGGCCAGCGTGCCTTCGGAACCGACCAGCAGCTGCGCCAGATTCAGCGAGCCATCCTGGGTATACGGACGCTCGGAGCGCGGCTCGAAGACATCGAGGTTGTAGCCGCCCACCCGGCGCATCACCGTGGGCCAGACGCGGCGGATTTCCTCACGCTCACGATCGGCGATCGCATGCAGGCCGCTGACGATGTCGCGCACCCGGCCCTGGCTCAAGGACATGTCGCCACCCGAGCCGTCACCCCGCGTGAAGGTGCCCCAGTAGGCCTGCGTACCGTCGTCGTGGATCGCATCGATGCCAGCCACGTTGTGGACCATGTTGCCGTAGGCAATCGAGCGGGAACCGCAGGAATTGTTGCCGGCCATGCCGCCGATCGTGGCCTGCGCGGAAGTGGACACATCAACCGGGAACCACAGCCCGTGCGGCTTCAGGAACGCATTGAGGCGATCAAGCACCATGCCGGGCTGGACGGTGATGGTCGCATTCTCAGGATCGCGGCGAGCCTGCTCGGCATCAAACTCGACCACCTGATTGAGCCACTTGGAATGATCGATGACCAGCGCCTCACCGACCGTCTGGCCACACTGCGAGGTGCCGCCGCCACGCGGCAAGACCGGCACTTTCAGATCGCGGGCCACATCCAGGGCAATCGCCAGATCGGCTTCGGTCTTTGGCACGGCAACGCCGATGGGTTGGATCTGGTAGATCGAGGCATCGGTCGAGTAACGCCCGCGCGATGCGGCATCGAAGAAGAGATCTCCCTGCATTTCGCGCTGCAGGCGCAAGGACAGGTCGCTGCGGGCCAGCCGCGGCGACAAAAAAACGCGGCGGGTATTGAGCGATTCATCACGGGCATTCATGGCAGATCCTTGAGCACGGCTTCGCGCTTGCTGTCGAGATGGGCACGCAAAAGCGAACCGAGGCGGCGCGCGTCACGGCGCTCGAGCGCCTCGACCATCGCCTCGTGTTCGAGCACTGCGGCATCCCATTTGTCGCGGTTCAGATTGGAGCGGAACCGCAAGGCTTGCAGTCGGGCGTTCAAACGCTCATGCACCGACTGCAATTCAGGATTTCGGGCACACCGGGCGAGCGCCGAGTGGATGTCGCGGTTGAGCCGGTAATAAGCCTGCAGGTCACGCCGGGCATGGGCACGCTTCATGTCGGCCTGCAAGCGGCGGATCGCGGTGATTTCTTCTTCGCTGGCGCGCCGGGCTGCCAGCTCACCGGCCATGCCTTCCAGGGTTCGCATCAGTTCGAATGCGTGCTCGACATCGCTTCTCGATAAGGACGCCACCACCGCACCCCGGTTGGGCAGCAACTCGATCACCCCCTCACCCGCCAGGGTTCGAAACGCTTCTCGCAGCGGCGTTCGCGAGACCCGCAACTGCTCGCACAGCACCCGTTCATTCAGGTGAGCGCCCGGCGCCAGCGTGCCATCGATGATCAGCTCACGCAGGCGATCCGCCACCGCCTCGTGCAGCACACGACGATCGACCGCTCCCACATCGGGGGGCGGTAACGGAGTCGGATCAAGGTCAAGTGGCATGCGCAATGGACTCGGATGGGATTGCGGGTTTGCCCGCCAACGCAATATCGCATATTGTATGCAAAAAAGGAGCATGCCATGTCCCGTCTTGCCGCCACCCTCAATTCGCATCCTGCCGGACGTCACTTCCTGCAGATCCCCGGGCCGACCAATGTGCCCGACGAAGTGCTGCGCGCCATCGACCATCCGACCATCGACCATCGCGGCCCGGAGTTTGCGCAGCTCGGCCTGAAGGTGCTGGCCGACATCAAGCCGGTCTTTGGCACGACGCAGCCAGTCATCATCTATCCCGCCTCGGGCACGGGCGCGTGGGAAGCCGCCATGGTGAACACCTTGTCGCCCGGTGATGCGGTGCTGATGGTCGAGACCGGCCAGTTCGCCTCGCTGTGGAAAAAACTGGCCGAGCGGCTCGGACTGGTGCCCGAGATCATCGAAACCGACTGGCGCAGTGGCGTGGATGCAGCGGTGGTGCAAGCCCGGCTCGCAGCCGACACCGGCCATCGCATCAAGGCGGTGGCGGTGGTTCACAACGAAACCTCCACCGGCGTGACCTCCAACATCCCGGCCGTGCGCCGCGCCATCGATGCTGCGAAACATCCAGCCCTGCTGCTGGTCGACACCATTTCCTCGATGGGCTCGATTGCCTTCGAGCATGACGCATGGGGCGTCGATGTCACCATCGCCGGCTCGCAAAAAGGCCTGATGCTGCCGCCGGGACTGTCCTTCAACGCGGTCTCCGAAAAGGCCCTCGACGCATCCCGAACCGCCCGACTGCCGCGTGCGTACTGGGCCTGGGACGAGATCATCACTGCCAACGAAAAGGGCTACTGGCCGACCACGCCATCGACCAACCTGCTCTACGGTCTGGCGGCGGCCCTTGACCGCCTCCATGCAGAAGGGCTGGCCCAGGTTTTTGCCCGCCATGATCGCCATGCCGAGGCCACACGTCGTGCGGTGCGCGGCTGGGGCCTTGAGATCCTGTGCCGCAACCCGGCCGAATACAGCAGCGCCCTGACCGCGGTCATGATGCCGGCGGATGCGGGCGGCCAGACTCACAATGCCGATGCCTTTCGAAAGATCGTGCTGGAGCGATTCAACATGTCGCTGGGCACCGGGCTGGGTCGTCTGGCGACCAAGGTGTTCCGGATCGGGCACCTGGGCGATTTCAACGACCTCACCCTGCTCGGCACGCTGGCAGGTGTCGAAATGGGCCTGCAGGCAGCGGGCGTCCCGCACCGAGCAGGTGGCGTGCAGGCCGCGATCGATTATCTTTCGCTGGCGCCGGCAGCACCGGCCACACTCAAGGCAGCCTGAGCGGGCGCCCCACCACACGAGGAGACCACACCATGACCAACCACAATTCGAGCCGTCGCGCCCACCTCGGCGCTGCACTGGCCCTGGCCGTGCCGGCGATTGCACCTTCAATCGCCCGCGCCCAGTCCTGGCCTGGCCGCCCGATCAAACTGCTGGTGGGCTTCGCACCCGGTGGAGGCACCGACATTGTGTCGCGCGTGCTCGCCACGAAACTCTCGGACATCCTCGGGCAACAGGTGCTGGTCGAGAACCGCTCGGGTGCAGCCGGCACGATCGCAGCCGATATGGTCGCCAAGTCTGCGGCTGACGGTTACACCCTGCTGGCAGGCCATGCCAACAGCAACGCGATCGCACCGAATGTGATGGCCAAAGTGCCCTTCGATGCGCTCAATGACTTCACCCCGATCACCTACATCGGCTACACACCGAACGTGCTGGTGGTGAATCCGACGGTTGCTGCGAAGTCGGTCGAGGAACTGGTGGCGCTGGCCAAATCCAAGCCCGGCGTCCTGACCTACGCATCATCGGGTGTGGGCAGCACTCAGCACCTGGCCGGCGCCCTGTTCAATCAGATCAGTGGCACGCAGATGACCCACATCCCCTACAAGGGCAGCGGTCAGGCGGTGGTCGATCTGGTGGCCGGACAGGTCAACGTGAATTTCGACACCCTGCCACCGGTGCTCGAGCACATCCGCGCAGGCC
>CAIXXI010000354.1 GCA_903923345.1 uncultured Burkholderiales bacterium
CCCATCGAGCGCAAAAACGCCTGAGCCTGCTCGAGCGAGACCGCACCGTCACTGCCGGCAATCAGCGGCACACCGCAGCGTGCGGCCAGGGCCTTGGCCTTGACCTTGTCGCCGAAGGTCTCCAGTGCCTCGACACCCGGCCCGATGAAGCGCACCCCCGCTTTCGCACAGGCCCGCGCCAGCTCGGGGTTCTCGCTCAGGAAACCGTAGCCGGGATGCAGGGCATCGCAGCCGGATGCCTGCGCTGCAGCAACGACCGCCGCGACATCCAGGTAGGCCCGAGCACCCGCGCCCGGCAACGCGACCGACTCGTCGGCCTGGCGCACATGCAGGGAGGTCGCATCGTCCGAAGCGAAGATCGCGACCGTGGGCAGACCGATCTCGGCGGCCGCGCGGGCGATCCGGATGGCGATTTCGCCGCGATTGGCAATAAGCAGTTTCTGGAAGCGCATGGGATTTTTCCTGTGGACCTCTGGGTGTATACAACGACTGTGCCGAATGCGGCACCCATGACGTTTCGTTGTTTGCGCAAGCGACATCGAACGGTTCGCACCCGCATGCCATCCCCTCCAGGAGACGCCCATGTCCCGCATCACCCATCGAGCCCAGGTCAGTTACATCGACCGCACGCGCGAGTACTACGCCGCGCAGGGTTATGAAGCCCCGTATGCCTGGGCACGTCACACCGACGTCCCGTTCGCGCCACTGCCCAGGCCGCTGTCCGAGTGCCGGGTCGCCCTGGTCACCACCGCCAGCCCCTGGCATGAAGACCCGGCGCATCGACCCAGGCCGTTTACTCGGCAGCCCGTCTGGTCAGCCCCCAGCAGCCCGCCGCCTGAGGTGCTGTTCACCGACAACCTCGCCTGGGACAAGGAGAGCACACACACCCGGGATGTGGAATCGTTCCTGCCCCTGAACCTGTTGGCGCAGGCCGCCAGCGAAGGTCGCATCGGCAGCGTGAGCCCGAGGTTCTATGGCGTGCCCACCGAATACTCGCAGGGCCGGACACAACGCGAAGATGCGCCGGCGGTGCTGGCGATGTGCCGCGAGGACCAGGTCGATGTCGCTCTGATCGCCGCGCTCTGACCCGTCTGTCACCAGACCGTGAGTCTGGTCAGTCGGTATCTGGCGGCAAACGGCATCCCGACCGTGGTAGTGGGTTCAGCCCGTGACATCGTGGACGAGTGCGGCGTGGCGCGGTTCGTGTTCAACGACCTTCCCTTGGGCAACCCCTATGGCAAGCCGGATGATCGGTCCATGCAGCGCGCCACCCTGGGCTATGCACTGGATCTCCTTGAATCGGCGCGACTGCCCCGAACCACGGTGCAGACCCCGTTCAGATGGAGCGAGGACGAATCATGGCGGGCAGTCTATGCACGCGTGGATGAGACCAACCGCGAGGCGTTAAGGAAATAGGGCGAGGCGAGACGGGCGTTGCAAGCGGCCAAGGGGGGCTGATCGGGCCGGAGCTTGGCTTAGGTCGGCGTGAGGCCCGGGATGTTGTTCGAGAAAGCGAAGGGAACTTTCGGCAGCCGTTCGAAGTTGCAGCGCCACCCTTTCCGAGGCTTCCCTCCGGTAATACGCCAACTGGTGCCGTAAATCGCTTCTTGCTTTGGCCCTGAGCAGCGCGCTTTTCAAGGCTTGGACAGACCGCGCGCGACCGACTTCATCTCTGTCCAATCTGCAGACGTCATGGGTGTCGCAGCACCTGACTCGAGCCCTTCGATGACAAGGTGACGAAGGCGCCGCTTAGCCCGCTTGGATTCCGGGTGGGCTCCAGACAGCATGATCACGAAGAAATAGTTGTCAACGCTGTTGAGCGGCGGGCCCTTGCCGCTCAACAGCGCTGATGCCTACCGCTTCATCGTCGGGTCGAGCGCCACCCTCAAGGACTCACCCAGGGTATTGAACGCCAGTGCCGTGAGCAAGATGGCCAGGCCCGGCGGGTACATCTGAGCAGGCGCAATTTCCATGTTCTGGTAGGCACGCGCCAACATGGAGCCCCAGCTTGGGTTGGGGGGCTGAATGCCCAGGCCCAGAAAGCTCAGGCTGGCCTCGGCCAGCAGCGCGCCGGCCAACAGCAGCGTGACCTGCACGATGACCGGTTGAATGGCGTTGGGCAGCACATGCCGCCACAGGATGCGCGCATTCGAAGCCCCCAGGCAACGGGCGGCGTCCACATACAGCTCCTGCCTCACCACCAATGCACGCGCCCGCACCAACCGAGCGATTTGCGGCGAGAACACGATCCCCACCGCAATCATCCCGTTGGTCAGGCCGATGCCCAGCGCGCCGGTCACCGCGATGGCAAGAACGATCGCCGGAAATGACAGCAGCGCATCGATGAATCGGCTAATCCCATCGTCGATCCAGCCGCCGCGAAACCCGGCCAGCAGACCCACCGGCACCCCGATGAGGGTCGCAATGCTCACCGCCAGAAAACTGGCATAGAGCGTAGCAGGCGCCCCATGGATGAGCCGCGAGAGCACATCGCGACCCAGGTCGTCAGTGCCCAGCAGATGTGCCGCGTCGGGCTCGGCAAGCGACAGGTTGGCGTCTTGCACGATCGGTGAATAGGGCGCGATCCATGGAGCCGCAATCGAGACCATCACCAGCAGCAGCAAAAAGCCCAGGCTCAGGGCCGCACGCGTGTCAGACTTCAACCATGCGAGCACGCCGCCCATCACGCGATCCTCGGATCGAGCACGGTGTAGAGCACATCGGCGATCAGGTTCACCGTGATGACCACCAGCACCATCACGAACACCACGCCTTGCACCACGGGCAGATCGCGATGCACCGCGCCGTTGACGATGAGATTGCCCATACCCGGAATGGCGAAGACCGCCTCAACCACCACGGTGGCGGCTAGCATACGGTTAAAGAGCAAGGTGGCCACGGTCAGCAGGTTCACGCCAACATTCTTCAGGCCGTGCTTCCACAAAATCTGACGGGGTGCCAGGCCTTTGGCATGCAGCGTGCGCACCGGCGGCGACGACAGAAACTCCACCATCGAGCTGCGCAGCTGACGCGACACTTCAGCCACGCCTCCGGCGGCCAATGCGAGCGCCGGCAACAACGCATGGTGCAGTGACTTCAGCGGATCGTCTTTAAACGGCACCGACCCGGTGGCAGGAAACCAGCCAAATTCCAGCGCCAGCCAGGACACCAGGATCATGCCCAGCCAGAAGTTGGGCACGGCGATGCCCAGTGAGGCGATCGAGGTGACCGTGCGATCGAGCGCGCTGTCGGGGCGGCTGGCCGCCAGCAGGCCGAGCGGCACGCCGATGGACAGCGCCAGCGTCATGGCCAGCAGCACGATCAGCAGCGTATTGGGAAAGCTGCGCGCAATCGACACCGCCACCGCCTCGCCCGAAGCCAGCGACTTCGACAGATCGCCCTGCACCGCATGAGCCAGCCAGCTGCCGTATTGCACGAGGAACGGGCGGTTGAGCCCATACATCTCGCGGATCTCGGCAATGCGCTCATCCGTGGCGTTCTCGCCTGCGAGGGTGATCGCAATGTCTCCGGGCATGAGCTTGAGCAGCCCGAACACGACGAGCGTGGCCAGGATGAGCACCGGCACCGCCTGTACGAGGCGGCGCCGGATGACCCGGCGTCGGGAGGGCGTGAACAGCGACGCAAACATGGGGAATGGAGGTCGGTTGCGGTGACGGGCCGGTCAGCCCAGCGAGAGAAACTCGTACTTGGGCTTGCCCAGCAGGTTGGGTTTGTAGCCCTGCACTTTCTTCGTGACCACCGTGAGCTCCGACTGGAACGCCAGCGGCAGCACTGCGGCGTTCTCCATGACCAGCCGCTGGATGCGCCCCAGCACCTGCTTGCGCACTTCCTGATTCTCACTGGCCCGTGCCTCGGGCAAGAGCTTCTGAAGCTCTGGCGAAATCTCGACGCGACCCGCGTTGAAATACGCCTCCTTGCCGTACATCAGGCCATAGCTCATGGCCGGGTCGGGTCGGCCGGTCCAGGCCGCCAGCAGTGCATCGAACTTCTTTTCGGCACCGAAGAACTGCGCGGAAATTTCAGGGATGCTGCCATTGATGAATTTCAAACGAATGCCCACCTGGCGCAACTGCTCCATCAGGATTTCGCCGCGGCGCACCGCGTCCTGATCGCTGTAGCCGCCCACCACCACATCGACGCCATCCTTGAATCCGGCCTCGGCCAACAATGCGCGAGCCTTGTTGGGATCGTGCGGATACAGGGTGGACACCGACTTGTCCCAGGCCCAGTGCGAGCTGGGCAACTGCATGGTTGCGGGCTCGCCAATACCGGAGAAAGCCTGCTTCACAAAGGCGTCGCGGTCCACAGCAAAAAGGATCGCCTGACGCACCTTGAGGTTGTCGAGCGGCTTGCGCGCCAGATTGAAATACATCTGCGTGCAATAGACCGTAGGGCCCTGGATCAGGGTCAGGTCCTTGTTGCGATCAACCACCGGTTTCAAGCGCGGGGGCATGGCATACATCATGTCGTTCTGGCCGGCCGACACCGAGCGCAGGCCTGTGGCCAGCTCGGGGATGATGGCGAAGTCGATGCCATCGACAAAGCCACGGTCCTTGCGCCAGTACTTGTCGAACTTGCGCACGGAAATCTTTTGATTGTCGGCCCAGCTGACGAATTTCCAGGGCCCTGCGCCCACCGGTGTGCGATCGTGCTCCTTGCCCAGTGCGGTGACTGCCTTGGGCGAGCTCATCATGCCCGCTCGATCCGAGAGGATCGCCGGCAGTGCGGTATCAGGCCGCGACAAATTCACTTTCACCTGCAGCGGCCCCGTCACATCGACCGACGCAATGCTGGAGAGGTCGGCCTTGATGTTGGAGCGGGCATCGGTGCGGCCGCGATCCAGGTTGAATTTCACGGCCTCAGCATCCAGTGGTGTGCCGTCATGAAAGAGGATGCCGGGCTTGATTGTGAGCACGAGCGTCTTGGTGTCGGGCCAAGCCCAGTCAGCCAACCCGGGCACGGGCTTGAGCGTGGCGTAGTCCCACTCCACCAGCGTGTCGAAGACTGGCCACAGGAAGGTGTGGTCAGTGCCAGCGCCTCCGGTGTACGGATCCATGCTCGACGGATTGGTCTGGCCCGAGATGCGCAAAATGCCGCCGCGCTTGGCGTTGGGCACGCCCTGAGCACCGGCCGAGCCGGGGAGCAGGGCTGCAAACCCGCCCGCAGCTAGCATGGCGAAGAGTTCGCGGCGCGACAGCCGCGTGG
Organism: uncultured Burkholderiales bacterium; assembly: GCA_903923345.1. Lineage (GTDB taxonomy): Bacteria > Pseudomonadota > Gammaproteobacteria > Burkholderiales > Burkholderiaceae_E > UBA4615. The sequence continues at coordinate 5,227 of CAIXXI010000354.1, forward strand.
CGTCGACCACGGGCAAGTCGGTCACCAGTGCGTCGAACATCGTGTCGGAATCGGGTGCTTGCGTCATGTCAGGTCCTGTTGATGATTGGTTGTTGAGTTTGGTGAGTCAGGTTCGGGCGTGGCGTTCAATGAGGGCGATCGTTCAGCCCGGCGGCCCCTGAGTACTTGCAAAGTGGCAGGCCACCCAGTGACTGGGACGCAGCTCACGCCA
>CAIXXI010000355.1 GCA_903923345.1 uncultured Burkholderiales bacterium
GGCCAGGCCCAGGGAACGCAGCATCCAATGGCGACGCGCGCCGGAACTCACCGCCATCGGTTCAACTCCTCTTGACTGAAGCCCGCGGTCAGTCGGGCCTGCTCATTGAAGGGACCACGAGGTCTGTTCGCGCCATATTGATTGGCCAGCGAATCCCAAGCATCGAGTGGATCGATGCCACGCTTGACGCACAGATGTTCGTACCAGCGGTTGCCGATCGCCACATGCCCGACTTCCTCGCGCAAGATCACCTGCAGGATCGACACCGCCTGCTGATCGCCTGCCTGATCAAGCTTGCCGATGATGAGCGGCGTGACATCCAGCCCGCGCGCTTCCATCAGGCGCGGCACCAGGGCCATGCGAGCCAGCGGGTCATGGCGGGTCTTCATCGCCATCTCCCACATGCCGTCATGCGCCTCGAAATCGCCGTATTGATGTCCGCGCACCTGCAGCTCATCGGAGAGCATCTGGAAGTGACGGGCCTCATCGAAGGCCACCGATGCCCAGTCGAAATACCACTGCATCGGCATGTCGGCAAAACGCCAGACCGCATCCAGAGCGAGATCGATCGCATTGAACTCGATGTGCGCAATCGCATGCAGCAACGCGACCCGACCGTGATCTGAACCCACGCCGCGCTGGGGTACATCGCGCGGATGGACCAGCCGTGGCTGCTGGGGCCGGCCCGGCCGAAGCTGATCGTCGAATACCGCCCGGGTCTCAAGCTGCACAGCGGATGTCGCGGCCGCTTCGCCCAGTGCCATCGCGGCATTCGCCTTGGCAATCGGATCGGCGGTGCACCACGCACTCAGCGCGGCTGCACGCAATTCGAGGGGGTCTGAAACGGCATTCGGGATGGGATCGCTCATGGCGCTGAATGGGTCCGGTGTTGGACATCAAACGCCCTGCAGGCGCACTGGCAGGAGGACTCGACGCCAGCCGCCAAGAGCCTCGCACGGTACACTGGCCACCGGCGCGTCCGGCGTCATTTCAAAGTCTACAGGGAAGAACATGGCCATTTATTCCATCGGCGACGACCGCCCTTCGATCGCTGCCACCGCCTGGGTTGCCCCCGGCGCCCATGTGATGGGCAAGATCGAACTCGCTGACACAGCGAGCATCTGGTTCGGTGCCATTTTGCGCGGCGACAACGAACCGATCCGGATCGGTGTCGGCAGCAATGTTCAGGAAAACGCGGTGCTTCATACCGACCACAAGTTTCCGCTCACCATCGGCAATCACGTCACCATCGGCCATCAGGCCATGCTGCATGGCTGCACGGTCGGCGACGGCAGCCTCATCGGCATCCAGGCCGTCGTCATGAACGGCGCCAAGATCGGACGCGAGTGCCTGATCGGTGCCGGCGCGCTGATTCCCGAGGGCAAGGAAATTCCGGATCGAAGCCTGGTGATGGGTGCGCCCGGCAAGGTGATTCGCGAGCTCACCCAAGAAGAAGTGGCTCGCATTCGCTCGGGCGTGGATAACTACGTCGCCAAGGCGGCCAGCATGACGACTCAGCTCAAACGGATCGACGCTTGAGCGATCAAGCCATCGCCACTCAGGCCGGCTCAACGCCCGACTCGATTCAGCGGTTCATGCTGCAGGGCGCTGCGGTGCGCGGCGAGCTGGTCTCGCTCGATGCCGCCTGGCGCGAGGTGACCTCACGCCATGCCTTCCCACGGTCGGTGAGAGATCGGCTCGGTGAGCTGTGTGCCGCCGGCCTGCTGCTGGCGGCCTCGCTCAAGTTCGATGGCGCGCTCATCCTGCAGATTCATGGCGACGGCCCGGTCGCCCTGCTGGTGGCCGAGTGCGAAGCCGACGGTCGTTTCCGGGCGACCGCGAAATTGCGTGAGGGCAGCGCATGCCCTGAAGACGCGAGCCTCGCCGAGCTGGTCAACGCCAGCGGTAAAGGCCGCTTCGTGGTCACCCTCGATCCGCGCGATCGCAGTGCGCAGCGACAACCCTATCAAGGCATCGTCCCTTTTGAGGGCGACACCATCGCGCAGGTGCTGGAGCGCTACATGGACCGCTCGGAACAGGTGCCCACCCGCTTGTGGCTGGCGGCAGACGAGACTCGCGCGACCGGTCTGATGCTGCAGCGACTGCCAACCGAAGGCGGTCGCGTCGCACCCTCTGCCGCTCCTGCACAAGCCGA
>CAIXXI010000356.1 GCA_903923345.1 uncultured Burkholderiales bacterium
GACCCCAGTCCGGTGCTGTGCCAGGGCATCGAACGGCTGGCCGCCGGTGCGCTGCTCAATCCGGAACCGGCCGCCCTCGCGGCCTGAGGAACGCGACATGCACGCCAACACAGAAGATGACGAGCGCTTCCTGCGCGAGGCCCTTCCGGCCTTCGTGAGCGAATCGATCGAACTGCTCGATCAGCTCGAACACCTGCTACTCGAGCTCGAAGCCGCACCGAAAGACCGCAGCCTGCTGGATGCGCTCTTTCGATGTGCCCACACGATCAAGGGCTCGGCGGGGCTGTTCGGCCTGGACGAGATCGTCGAGTTCACCCACCACGTGGAGACCTATCTCGATGCGCTGCGCGAAGCGAAGGTCAGCCTGAGTCGCCACACCAGTCAGGTGCTGCTGCGCTCGGCCGACCAGATCCGTCGGCTGATCGGCATGCTGGCCGATGCCGATGCCGACCCATCACGACACATCGGCGATGAGCGCGCCACGCTGGTGGTCGATCTGGCCCGAGAGCTGAACATCGCAAACCCATCGACGACTCATGATGCTTCGACATCCGATCAGGTCGAATCGACCGCACCCGGGCAGGCTGGGTTGTGCGGCACTCATCACATCACCCTGCACTTCAAGCACGACACCTTCCGCGACGGCTTCGATCCGATCGCCATCCTCGAGTATCTGGCCACACTCGGTCAGCTCGATTCGATTGTGCTCGACACCTCGCGCCTGCCTGCATTCGAAGCCCTCGATGCAGAAGACTGTCACCTCGACGTGTCCCTACACCTAACGAGCACGCACAGCACCCAGGACATCGAAGCCGCATTCGATCTGGTTCGAGAAGACTGCGATGTCAGCATCCTGCCGCTGGAAGCACACACGGAATCGGCCGATGCACCCAATGCCGCAAGCCTCTCGCAAGCCGACAGCACCGAGCGCAAGCCCACTGTCGAGCGTCGTGCCAGCGATGACAACCGTTTCGTGCGCGTGCGTGCGGACCGCCTGGACGAAGTCATCAACCTGCTGGGAGAACTGGTGATCGCCGGTGCCGGCACGGGTCTGCTGGCGCAGAAGACAGGCGTTTCTGAGCTCATCGAGTCGAGCCATCAACTGGGCCGACTGATCGAGGAAATCCGCAATGGCACGCTGCAACTGCGCATGGTGCAGATCGGCGAGACCTTCGGGCGTTTTCGCCGTGTCGTGCATGACCTCGCCGCCGAGTTGGGCAAGGAGGTTCACCTGGACATTGCCGGCGGCGACACCGAACTCGACAAGTCGGTGGTCGAACGCATCGCCGACCCATTGATGCATCTGGTGCGCAATGCGCTGGACCATGGGCTTGAAACCCGCGAGCAAAGACTCGCCAGCGGCAAGCCTGCGCAAGGCAGTCTGCGCATCGCGGCAAGCCATGATGCTGGCGGCATCCTGATCAGCATCGAGGATGACGGTCGCGGCATCGATCGGGCCCGAGTGCTGGCCCGGGCACGGGAGCGCGGACTGGTCGCAGTCGGCAGCACGCCAAGCGACTCCGATCTGCTCGCCCTGATTTTCGAGCCGGGTTTTTCGACCGCTGAACAGGTCACCAACCTGTCGGGGCGCGGCGTGGGCATGGATGTGGTCCGGCGCAATATCGAGAGCCTGCGCGGTCGGATCGACCTGCACAGCGAGCCCGGGCAAGGGACTCGAATCGACGTGCGCCTGCCGCTGACCCTGGCCATCATCGACGGCTTTCTGGTGGGCGTGGGTCAGTCGAAATTCATCTTCCCGCTCGATGCGGTGGTCGAGGTCATCGAGAGCCGACCGACCGAGACCGTGGTCAATACGAGCGGCTGCAGCGTCGTC
>CAIXXI010000357.1 GCA_903923345.1 uncultured Burkholderiales bacterium
CGACGTTGAAACCGTCGGCGGCAAGAATGCCTCACTCGGCGAGATGATCAGCCAACTCTCACACCTGGGTGTCCGGGTGCCGGGTGGCTTTGCGACCACCGCGCAGGCGTTTCGCGATTTCCTCACTGAAAACGACCTGACCCGGCGAATCGGTTCGGCGCTGGATGCACTCGATGTCGAAGACGTCAAGGCGCTGGCCGCCTGCGGTGCTCAGATTCGCCAATGGCTGATCGAAGCACCTCTGCCCGCTCGTCTTGAAAAAGAAATACGCGAGCATTATCAGAGACTTTTGACCGAGTCTTCAGGTGAAATCTCGGTTGCCGTGCGCTCCTCGGCGACTGCAGAAGACCTGCCCGATGCCTCATTCGCGGGCCAGCAGGAGTCTTATCTGAATGTGGTCGGCATCGACGCCGTGCTCAACCGCATCAAGCATGTGTTCGCCTCGCTCTACAACGACCGTGCGATCTCCTATCGGGTCCACAAGGGGTTTGCACACGCCGATGTGGCTTTGTCGGCGGGCATTCAGCGGATGGTCCGAAGCGATCTCGGCGCATCGGGCGTGATGTTCACCCTCGACACCGAGTCCGGTTTTCCGGATGTGGTGCTGATCACCAGCGCCTATGGGCTGGGTGAGACGGTGGTTCAGGGGGCAGTTAACCCTGACGAGTTCTATGTGCACAAGCCGATGCTGGCAGCCGGCAAGTTTCCGATCATCCGTCGTCAGCTGGGCTCCAAGCTGATTCGCATGGAGTTCACCGACGGCTCGCAGCCTGGCCATTCGGTCCAAACCGTCGACACCCCGGTTGAATTGCGCACCCGGTATTCGCTCAGCGACCAGGAGGTGATCGAGCTGTCGCGTTATGCCACGACGATCGAAACGCACTACGGTCGTCCGATGGACATCGAATGGGGCCGCGACGGCAAGGACGGCAAGATCTACATCCTGCAGGCCCGTCCCGAAACCGTGAAGTCTCAGGCCCCTGAAGGCCGGCAGCTGAAATTCCGCCTCAAGGGCAGCTCTGATGTGCTGGCCAGCGGCCGAGCCATCGGCCAGAAGATTGGCGCAGGCCCGGTGCGCGTCGTGGCCGATGCCAGTGAGATGGAGCGGGTCCAGCCGGGCGACGTCCTGGTGACCGACATGACCGATCCCAACTGGGAGCCGGTGATGAAGCGCGCCTCAGCCATCGTGACCAATCGGGGCGGACGCACGTGCCACGCCGCAATCATTGCGCGTGAACTCGGCATCCCGGCGGTGGTGGGCTGCGGTGATGCCACCGAGCGCCTGAGCAGTGGTGCGCTGGTCACCGTCTCCTGTGCCGAGGGCGACACCGGCTATGTCTATGACGGCATGCTCGAGACCGAAGTCAGTGAATTGAGCAATGACCCGCTGCCCGAGCTGCCGGTCAAGATCATGATGAACGTGGGCAACCCGCAGCTGGCCTTCGAGTTCGCTCAATTGCCCAACCAGGGCGTCGGTTTGGCGCGGCTCGAATTCATCATCAACAACAATATCGGCGTGCATCCGCGCGCGATTCTCGACTATCCGAATGTCGACCCTGACCTGAAAAAGGCAGTTGAGAGCATTGCGCGGGGGCACTCAAGCCCGCGTGCCTTCTATGTCGACAAACTCGCAGAAGGCATCGCCACGATTGCGGCTGCGTTCTGGCCGCGTCCGGTCATCGTTCGCCTGTCCGACTTCAAGTCCAATGAATACCGCAAGCTGATTGGCGGCTCGCGCTACGAGCCCGAAGAAGAAAACCCGATGCTCGGTTTCCGGGGCGCCTCCCGGTACGTCTCAGCAGACTTTGCCGAGTGCTTCGAGATGGAGTGCAGGGCGATGCGCCGGGTACGCGAAGACATGGGCCTGACCAATGTCGAGCTGATGGTTCCCTTCGTGCGCACCGTCGGCGAGGCGGCCAAGGTCATCGACCTGCTGGCCCGCTTCGGACTGACTCGAGGTTCGGGCAAGGCCGCCGACGGCAGCGGCGGGCTCAAGGTGATCATGATGTGTGAGATCCCCTCCAATGCCATTCTGGCCGAGCAGTTCCTCGAACACTTTGACGGCTTGTCCATCGGCTCAAACGACCTGACCCAGCTCACTCTGGGTCTTGATCGCGATTCAGGCCTGGTCGC
>CAIXXI010000358.1 GCA_903923345.1 uncultured Burkholderiales bacterium
CAGCCACCGGCACTTCGCGGGACTTGCCCTTGCCCATGCCGATCCGTCCATCGCCGTCGCCAACCACCGTCAGGGCCGCGAAGCCCAGAATGCGACCACCCTTGACGACCTTGGTCACACGATTGACCGCAATCATCTTTTCCTTCAAACCATCGTCGCGCTGCTCTGCGCCGACACGTGCCTGGATCTTTGCCATCGTCGTTTGTCCTATGTCCGCGGCGTCAGAACTTCAGGCCGGCTTCGCGGGCCGCTTCGGCCAGCGTCTTGACCCGACCATGAAAGCGGAAGCCAGCGCGATCGAAGGCCACTGACTGGATGCCTGCAGCCAGCGCCTTCTCTGCGATGCGCTTGCCAACCAGCGCTGCTGCAGCCGTGTTGCCACCACCGCCCGACTGGCCGGCAAGCTGATTGCGCACCTCGGTCTCGACCGTCGAGGCTGAAGCGAGCACCTTTTGGCCATCGGCCGCGATGATGCTGGCGTAGATATGCTGGTTGCTGCGATAGACCGTGAGGCGGTCGACACGCAGGTCTGCGATTTTGTGGCGGGTCTGCAGAGAGCGGCGCAGACGGGATTGCTTCTTGTCCATGTTCGTCCTGCTGCCTGTTATTTCTTCTTGGTTTCCTTGATGATCACGACTTCGTCTGCATAGCGCACACCCTTGCCCTTGTAAGGCTCAGGCGGCTTGTATGCACGGACTTCAGCCGCGACCTGTCCGACCTTCTGCTTGTCGGCACCCTTGATCAGAATTTCGGTCTGCGTCGGTGTCTCGCACTTGACGCCTTCAGGCATCGAGTGAACCACCGGGTGCGAAAATCCCAGCGACAGGTTCAGGGACGCGCCCTGTGCCTGTGCTCTGAATCCCACACCGACCAGGGTCAGCTTGCGCTCGAAGCCCTTGCTAACGCCCTGCACCATATTGGCGACAAGCGCCCGGAAAGTCCCGCTCATGGCGCCGGACTCCCGAGAATCATTTGCAGCTGCAAAGGTGAGCTGCGCACCATCGTGCTTGATCTCAACCAGAGGATTGATCACCTGGGTCAGTGTACCCAGCGGACCTTTCGCGGTCAGAACGCCATTGGCGATCTGGATGTCGGTGCCAGAAGGCACTGCGACCGGCATGCGTGCAACGCGTGACATACCGTCCTCCCTTAAGCCACGTAGCCGATGACTTCACCGCCCACGCCGGTCTGGCGTGCACGGCGGTCGGTCATCACGCCCTTGGAAGTGGTCACGATCGCCACGCCCAGTCCGTTGAGGACCTGAGGCAGGTTGTCGCGGCCTTTGTAAACCCGCAGACCGGGCTTCGAGACGCGCTCAAGGCGCTCGATGACCGGACGGCCGGCGTAATACTTCAGCTGCAGCTCAAGCTGAGGCTTTCCCGCCTCATCCTTGACCTGGAAGCCATCGATGTAGCCCTCGTCCTTCAGCACGGCTGCAATAGCGGCCTTCAGCTTGGACGACGGCATCGCCACGGTTTGTTTGTCGACGCGCTGCGCGTTGCGGATGCGCGTGAACATGTCGGCGATCGGGTCGCTCATGCTCATATCGTTGTGCTCCTTACCAGCTCGCCTTGGTCATGCCCGGCACTTCGCCGCGCATCGCAATCTCGCGCAGCTTGATGCGACCGAGACCAAATTTGCGGAACGTGCCGCGGGGCCGACCGGTGAGTTCGCACCGGTTGCGCAGCCGTGTGGGATTGGCGTTGCGCGGCAGTTGTTGCAGTTTCAGGCGAGCCTGAAAACGCTCTTCTTCCGACTTGGACTGGTCGTTGATGGTCGCGTTGAGTTCGGCACGCTTTGCTGCGTACTTCTTCACCAGCATTTCGCGCTTCTTCTCGCGCTCGATCAGAGAGGTCTTGGCCACGTATCGGTCCTCAGTTGCGGAACGGGAAGCGGAACGCAGTCAGCAGCGCCTTGGCTTCGTCGTCGGACTTGGCAGTGGTGGTGATGCTGATGTTCAGCCCGCGCACCTTGTCCACCTTGTCGTATTCAATCTCGGGAAAGATGATTTGCTCTTTCACGCCGATGTTGTAGTTGCCGCGACCGTCGAAGGCGCGAGCAGAGATGCCGCGAAAGTCGCGCACACGCGGCAGCGCCACGGTGACCAGGCGATCGAGGAACTCATACATGCGATCGCCGCGCAGGGTGACCATGCAGCCGATCGGGTAGCCCGCGCGGATCTTGAATCCGGCGATAGCCTTCCGGGCCTTGGTGGTCACCGGCTTCTGGCCGGCGATCTTGGTGAGGTCGCCGCTGGCGGCCTCGATCAGTTTCTTGTCGGCGATCGCCTCGCCCACGCCCATATTGAGCGTGATCTTGGTGATGCGCGGAACCTGCATGACCGAGGAGTACTCGAACTGTTTCATCAGTTCAGGCACGATCTTCTCGCGGTAGGTTTCTTGCAGACGAGCCATTGCTGTGACTTTCCTGTATGACCTCAGGCCTTGACCTGTTCGCCGTTAGAACGGAACACGCGGACCTTGGTGCCGTCTTCCAGCACCTTGATTCCGACCCGATCACCCTTGCCAGTGGCAGGGTTGAACAGCATCACGTTCGATTGATCGATCGGCATGGTCTTGTCGACGATGCCACCGGTCTCACCCTTCATCGGGTTCGGACGGGCGTGCTTCTTAACGATGTTGACGCCGTCAACCAGCAGATGACCAGCATCGATGCGGGCCGAGACAGTGCCTCGCTTGCCCTTGTCGCGGCCGGCGATCACGATCACGTCGTCGCCTTTGCGGATTTTTTCCATGACAACCCCTTACAGCACTTCCGGCGCAAGCGACACGATCTTCATGAAGCGCTCGGTGCGCAGTTCACGCGTGACCGGCCCGAAGATGCGCGTGCCGATCGGCTCGAGCTTGGCATTGAGCAGGACGGCTGCGTTCGCATCGAACTTCACGAGCGAACCGTCCTGGCGGCGAACGCCCTTGGCCGTGCGAACGACCACAGCGTTGTAGATCTCGCCCTTCTTGACGCGGCCACGCGGCTGCGCCTCCTTGACAGAGACCTTGATGATGTCGCCGATGCCGGCATAGCGACGCTTTGAGCCGCCCAGCACCTTGATACACATCACTGAACGAGCGCCGGTGTTGTCGGCGACGTCCAGCGTCGACTGCATCTGAATCATTGCTCACTCCCAACTTGATCCGCTCGGTCTCGCCTCGTGCTGAAGAGCATTGCTGCCCGGCACACAACAGACGAAACAACGGTCAGTCTTGGACCCGTAGGACGGGGATGGAATCGCCTTGACGGCGCCCGGTCGGACTGACCGGACCGAAAAAACGAAAGACGACGATTATAAC
>CAIXXI010000359.1 GCA_903923345.1 uncultured Burkholderiales bacterium
GCCGCCACCGAACAGCACCAGCAAGACCACGCCGAGCACGAAGCTGGGAATGGCATAGCCCGCGAGGATCGCGGTTGAGGTCAGCAGATCAAAGCGACTGCCGTGGCGAACCGCCTTGGCAATGCCCAGCGGAATCGAGACCAGATAGGAAATGAAGAAGGTCCAGAGCCCCAGGCTGATCGATACCGGGAGCTTCTCCTTGACCAGCTCCCAGACCGACTTGTGATGAAAGTAGCTGGTGCCCAGATCAAAGCGGGCGAAACGTTTGATCATCTCCCAGAAACGGATGTGGGCAGGTTTGTCGAAACCATAGAGCTCACGGATCTCCTTGAGCTTGGCCTCGTCAACGCCCTGACGCCCGCGATAGGTGTTGTCGCTGGTCGCGACCTCACCGGCACCGCCGCGCCCGCGCAACTCCTGGACCAACTGCTCGACCGGGCCGCCCGGCACGAACTGCATCACCGCAAAGGTGAGCAACAGGATGCCGAACAGAGTGGGCACCATGAGCAGAACGCGTTTGACGATGTAGGCCAGCATGATCAGCGAGACACCGTTGTCTGAGCCGCAGGCGACTGGGCCTCGGGCTTACGCCACCAGCTCTTGAGCACCCAGCTCTGCGGGGTGTAGTACTTGGGCAGCGTCTCGGGGTGGGCGAGCGTGTTGCGATAGGCGACGCGGTGGTTGGCCGAATAAAAATGCGGCACCAGATACCAGCCGTGGCGCAACACCCGGTCAAGGGCCCGGGCGGTGGCGACCAGTTCTTCGCGGCTGCTGCTGGCCAGAAGGTGCTGGATCAGCGCATCGACTGCCGGGTCCTTGATGCCGGGTGCGTTGTCGGACCCTTTTTCATCAGCCGCCTGGCTGGAGAACCGCTCCAGCAGCTCGTTTCCAGGCGTCTGACTGGCCGGCATCGAGATCACGGTCACATCAAAATCGAAATCATCCAAGCGCTTCTGGAAGAGCACCGGATCGGTGACCCGCAAGTTCGCACGGATGCCCAGCTTCTCGAGGTTGCGCACCCAGGGCACCGCGATGCGTTCCAGGGCCTTGGAGTAGGACAGCACTTCGAAACTGAAGGCCTCGCCCTTGTCGTTGCGCAGCACGCCGTCATCGGCCACGTTCCAGCCGGCTTGCCGAAGCAGCGCCAATGCCGTGCGCAGGTTGTCGCGAAGGGTGCGGGGCGCAACCGTATCAGGCGGCATTGGCACCTCGCCAAACACTTCGGGCGGCAGCTTGGATCGGAGCGGCTCGAGCAGCGCGAGTTCATCCGGACCCGGGCGGCCCGTGGCCTGCATCTCGCTGTTGGTGAAATAACTCGGACTGCGCAGGTACTGCCCGTAGAAGACCTGGCGGTTCATCCATTCGAAGTCGAAGGCCTGGGCGAGTGCCAGGCGCACGCGCGGGTCGGCAAACATCGCACGGCGGGTATTGAGCGCAAAGCCCTGGATGCCGGCACTGTTGGCATGGACGAATTCGCGCTTGGTGATCTCGCCCGATCGGTACTTCGGGCCGACATGGCCGCGCGCCCAGTTCTTGGCTGAATTCTCGGCGATCCAGTCGAACTGGCCGGCCTTGAAGCCTTCGAGCCGCGCGACTTCGTCCTTGAAATAGGTGTAGGTGATGCGATCGAAATTGAACATGCCACGGCGCACGGGGAGGTCCCGCGCCCAATAGTCATCCCGGCGGCGATAGGTGATCGTCTTGCCCCAGTCTGCGCGATCCAGTGCATACGGCCCGCTGGCGATCGGTGGCTCCTGCACGATCTGGTCAAAGGGCTTGCCTGCGCCCCACTTCCGGGAGAACACCGGCAGCGAGCCGAGGATCATGTGCAACTCATGGTTGCGTCGCTTGAAATCGAAGCGCACGGTGCGCTCATCGGGCGTGCTGACCGATTTCACATCGCCATACAGATTCTTGAATCTTGGATGGGCCTGTCGGCTCATCAGCATCTCGAAGCTGTGGCGCACATCGGCGGCAAGGATCGGGTCACCGTTGGAGAACCGGGCGCGCGGATCGAGCCGGAAAGTGATGGACAGGCCATCGGGTGCGAAGCTCATGCTCTGAGCGATGAGCCCATAGACCGAGAAGGGCTCGTCGTCGCTTTGCTCGGTCAGGGTGTCGAACATCAGCGGCCCAACGCCAGCGGCCACCACACCCTTCAAGGTGAAGGGATTGAGTTTGTCGAAGGAGCCAAAGCCATCGAGGGTCAGCGTTCCACCCCGCGGCGCATCCGGATTGACGTAGCGAAAGGCCTCGAAGTCAGGCGGATAGGCGGGCTGCGCACCCCAGGCCATCGCATGGCTGAAGGTTTGAGCCCAGCAGGCTGAGGACAGGGCCGCAAGCACCAGCGCGACAAGACTGCACGAACGACCCACCGCTGCGACCCGCAAGGCCGCGCGAACAGCCTGCTGCGCGCATCGTGAGACAATCGTCATCGGAAAAATTCTAGCGGAGAAACCGGATGTTCCTGGCTGGCAAACGCATTCTGATCATGGGCCTTCTGTCGAACCGATCCATCGCCTACGGGATCGCCAAGGCCTGTCGCGCTCAGGGCGCAGACCTGGCCTTCACGTATCAGAACGACCGATTCCGCGACCGTATCACTGAAATGGCCGCTGAATTCGACTCCGATGCGGTCTTCCCCTGCGATGTCGCCGAAGACGAACAGATCGATGCCTTGTTTGCCTCGCTCGCTCAGCGCTGGGACGGGCTCGATGGCGTGGTGCACGCGATTGCCTTCGCCCCCCGCGAAGCGATCACCGGCGACCTCTACGACGGACTCTCCCGAGAGGCCTTTCGCCAGGCGCACGATGTGTCGGCCTACAGTTTTGCGGCAGTGGGCAAGGCGGCCCGCCCACTGATGGCCGGCCGACAGGGCGCACTCGTGACCCTGAGCTATCTCGGTGCGGTGCGTGCGGTGCCCAACTACAACGTCATGGGCATGGCCAAGGCTTCGCTGGAAGCCACCGTGCGCTACATGGCCAGCAGCCTGGGCCCGCAGGGCACTCGGGTCAACGGCATCTCGGCAGGACCGATCAAGACACTGGCCGCATCCGGCATCAAGGGATTTTCCAAGCTGCTGGATTTCGCCGAGCAGCACGCGCCGCTGCGCCGCAATGTGAGCACCGAAGAGGTCGGCAATGTGGCGGCCTTCATGCTGTCCGATCTGGCCTCGGGCATCACCGGTGAAATCACCTATGTCGACGCCGGCTTCTCGATTGGCGTGCCCGGCATGGCCGGCGAGTGAGCCCGACGCAGCCGAAGGTCCCGATCAGCCTCGCGCAGTTCAGTTCGCGCGCGGCGCAGTGATCGCTTTGGGTTTGCGATGAGGGTCGAACTGCCGCACGGGCTGGGCATTGAATACCAGGACGAAGGGCCAAAAAGCGGGCCGGTGATCCTGATGATCATGGGCCTGGGGATGCAACTGACCGCCTGGCCTCGCACCCTGATCGAGGGCCTGCACGACCACGGATTCAGGACACTGCGCTTCGACAACCGGGATGCCGGCCTGTCGGATCGCGTCGTCGACCGGGCGCGCCTGGACATTCGGGCTGAAGCCATGCGGTCGATGATCGGGCTGGGCGCCCGATCGCCCTACTCACTGCAGGACATGGCCCAGGACGCACTGGGCCTGATGAATGCCCTGATGATTGATCGGGCGCATGTGGTGGGCGTGTCGATGGGGGGCATGATCGGTCAGGTGCTGGCTGCTGAGTCCGGCCAGCGGGTCCGCTCACTGACCTCGATCATGTCCTCGAGCGGTGCGCCACGCTTTCGCTTTCACTGGACCCCAGCCACACGCGCCGTGCTGACGCCACCACCCAGAGCGGCCGATGAAGAAGCCATCCTCGATCACATGGAGCATATCTGGCACGTGATCGGCAGCCCCGGAATGCAGCCACCGCCCGCGGTGTTGCGCGAACGCCTGCGCGCCGAGTTGCGTCGGGCAAACACGCCCGGGGGCACGATGCGACAGATGCTGGCGGTCATGGCCAGCGCCGACAGACGCACCTTGCTCAAGCGAATCGAAGTGCCCACGCTGGTCATGCACGGCGAAGTCGACCCGCTGATACCGATTGCAGCAGGCCGCGACACCGCCGCCCATGTGCGGGGTGCGCGATTCATCTCGATCCCCGGCATGGGCCACGACCTGCCCGATCCGCTCATTTCGGCCGTGCTCGCGGACATCGCGGCTCACTGCCGTGCAGCCGACTCGCAGGCAGCCTGATGAGTGCGCCAGCAGTCGAAATCTCCGGGCTGACCAAGCGTTTTGGCACGGATCGCGAAGTCCTCTCGAACCTGTCGGTGCGAATCGAAGCCGGCGAGCGAGTGGCTTTGCTGGGTGAATCGGGGGTGGGCAAATCAACCCTGCTCAACCTGATCGCCGGGCTTGAGCGTCCTGATTCCGGCGAGATCAGACTGGGCGGTGTTGCGATCGATTCACTCGACGAGGCAGACGCTGCGCGCTTGCGCGCTCGGGAGGTGGGCTTCGTGTTTCAGGCCTTCCACCTGATCGCACACCTGCGGCTGTGGCAGAACGTGGCCATCCCACTGCTGCTCAATGGCGTCGAGGTCAATGCGGCCCGCGAACAGGCGGTCGGGATGCTGTCGCGTCTGGGGCTTGGGGCGCGCAGTCAGGCCATGCCGCGCGAACTGTCGGGCGGCGAACAGCAACGCGTGGCGCTGGCTCGTGCGCTGGTGCATCGGCCCCGACTGATTCTGGCCGATGAACCGACCGGCAACCTCGACCCCCAGACCGCTGCCCGCGCGCTGGCCCTGATCGAGGAACAGGTGCGCGAACATGGGATGGCGCTGCTGATGGTGACCCACTCCGAGCAGGCGGCGGCCATCGCCCAGCGCCGTCTTCGCCTGAGCCCCAGCGGCCTGAGCAGCGAGCCATGAGTCAGGAGAGTCGCATGCCGAGTCAGGCAACGGCGACGCTGCGATGGTGGTGCTGGCTGGCCCTGGGTCAATGGCGTGCGGCACCCGGGCGCGCGGCGGTGTCGGTCCTGGCTGTGGCCATTGGCGTGGCGCTGGCCCTGGCGATTCATCTGGTCAATGCCTCGGCGCTGGAGGAATTTCGCCAGGCCATCGCCACCGTCAACGGCGAATCTCACGTCCAGATCCGTGCAAAAGACGGGGCATTTGATGAGGCCCTCTGGGCGGATCTGACGCGGTCGACACCGCCCGGAATCGGCGCAATGAGCCCGGTCATCGAAACCGACCTGATCCTTGACCGTGAATCATCCGCACAGTTGGACGCTGCCGATCGGCCACGCTCGCTGCGATTGATCGCCATCGATCCGTTCGCGGCCGCAGCGGTGACGCCTGCGTTGATGCCGCTGCCGCAGTCCGCGTCGGGGCAAGACGGGACATCGTCGGGAGATGGCGGAGGTGCCGATTCGCCGTTGTTCAGTGCCGATGCGGTGTTTCTGTCGCAGGCCGCGCTGGAGGCGCTCGGTGCGCGGGTCGGCGACCCATTGCGAATCCTCGTCGGATTGCGGCCGGTCGATTTACGCATCGCCGGCACCGTCCCGGGCGCAGCGCCGGGCCAACGTCTCGCAGTCATGGACCTGGGCACCGCACAGTGGCGCCTGGACTGGCTCGGACGCCTGTCACGCATCGACCTGCGGCTTGCTGAAGGCGCGGACCCCAAGCAGGTGGAGCTGGCGGTGTTGGCCCTGCTGCCTGCGGATGCGGCCTGGTCCAAGCCACAGGCGAGCGAGCAGCGCATGTCCAATGTGTCGCGCGCGTATCGGGTCAACCTGAATGTGCTGGCGCTGGTGGCGCTCTTTACCGGAGCCTTTCTCGTGTTCACCACGATGGCGCTGTCGGTCGCCCGCCAGCAAGGCGAACTGGCTCTACTGGGCGTCATGGGCGCATCGCGTCAGGCCCGGCTCGGTGCGGTGCTCGCCCAGGGTGTTCTGCTGGGGCTGGTTGGGGCGCTTGCCGGTGTGGCCATCGGGGTGATGCTGGCGGCGGGTGTTCTGGGTGCAGTCGGTGGCGACCTGGGTGGCGGCTATTTCAGCGGGTCCAGACCCAGGCTGTCACTGGATGCGCTCACCCTGGCCGGGTTCGGGGCACTGGGCGTGGCGGTCGGTGTGCTGGGTGCTCTGGCACCGGCCTGGTCTTCAGCGCGCTTGCCGCCCGCGCAGGCGCTGCGCAGCGGCAGCGCAGAAGACATGCTGGCCGGACTGTCGCGGGGTCCCTGGGTCCTTGCGCTGGCGCTGACGGGCGCAGCCCTGCTGTTTGCCCCGCCAATTGGCGGATTGCCGCTCGCAGCCTACCTGGCCATCGCACTGTGGCTGGTGGCTGGCATTGCCTGCGTGCCGCTGCTCACCCGAGCGATGGGGCGGCTGCTGTCGCGTGTGGCCGATGCCTGGCTGTGGAAGAGCCCATCGGCATGGCTGGCCTGCACCCGACTGGCCCAGTCCCCCGGGACCGTGGCTGCAGGGCTGGCCGGCGTGGTGGCCAGCTTCGCCCTCGCATCGGCCATGGGCATCATGGTGAGCAGCTTCAGAACCTCGGTTGCGCAGTGGCTCGATGCGGTGCTGCCAGCCGATGTCTATGCACGCGCCCCCTCGGGGGGGCAGGCACCACTTGACCCTGCCCGACAGGCTGCCATCGCGGCAGCACCCGGGGTGATTCGCGCCGAATTCCTGCGCACCGTCGAACTCAGCCTCGACCCCGAACGGCC
>CAIXXI010000360.1 GCA_903923345.1 uncultured Burkholderiales bacterium
ATCCAGGAGTTGTTCGACGTTAATTTGAAAAGCGTGGTGCTGGGCACGCAGCATGCGTTTCGTGCGATGAAGCAGCGCCCGGCAGATGGCCCGAGCGCGGCGATCGTCAACCTGTCGTCAGTGGCTGGTTTGATCGGCTCGCCGAACTCGACGCTCTACAACCTCAGCAAAGGCGGCGTTCGGCTCTTCACCAAAGGCACCGCAATGGAGGCGGCCTCGCTGGGCTACAACATCCGGGTCAACTCGATTCACCCCGGCATTATCGACACCGACATGGCGCAGCAGGGCGTGGCGGGCGCGATGCTGCAGCGAGGCATCTCAGCCGATGTGATCGCCCAGACCATGGCGGCGGCGCATCCGCTGGGGCGCATGGGGCGAGCCGAGGAAGTGGCCCGTGGCATCGTCTACCTCGCCTCGGATGACGCCTCGTTCATGACCGGCTCCGAACTGGTGGTCGATGGCGGCATGACCGCACGCTGACGCCACCGGCGCGACACACTCAACGCATGGGATGCAACAGCCAACGCATCAGGCGCGTCGGAGGGGACAGTCTGCGCAGCGACTCGGCCGTCAGGCCGTTAGAGCAAGCAGGCTGACACCACCGGCGCGACCCGCTCAAGGCATCAAGAGCGACACACCAAACCCAACCCTCACTTCACCGGCCACCGCATCGCCGCACTCGAATCCAGCGCGCCTTCCCCCCTCGCAATTGCCGCATCAAACAGGGCAATCACCGCAGGCATCACCGCGAGGTCAACACCATGCAGCTTGGCCTCTTCGACCATCAGCCGGGCGTCCTTGCGGGCCATGCTGACCTCGAAGGATGGCTGATCGTACTGGCCATTGACCAGACGGGCCGCCCGCGCCGGCAGCATCGAACCCGGGTTGAAATGCTCGAACAGCTTCATCGCTTCGGCGGGTTCGATGCCGACTGAATGCGACAGGCGCGCCACATCCCCGAGCACGCCGGCCATGCCGATCAGCACCAGATTGCCAAACAGCTTGAATGAGGCGGCCCGCTCGGGCTGCTCGCCCAGATAAATCACCTTGCTGGTCATTTCCTGCATGGCGGGAGTGATCTCGTCGCAGCGTACCTTGTCTCCTGACAGCAGCATCAGCCCGGTGCCTTCGGCCGCATTGGATGGCCCCATGAAGACCGGTGCATGAATGAAGCGAACGCCCCGCGATGCCCATCGTGCGGCACGGGCGGCGGTGGGTGTGGTCGCGGTGGTGGTGTGATCGAGGATCCAGGTCGAAGCGCCGATCGAACCCGCCAGCGGCTCGAGCACCGCATCAACGGATGCATCATCAGCCAGCGACAACTGGACGCGATCAACGCCTGCGACAGCCTGCGCTGCATCGGTGAATGCAATGGCACCGACTGCAGCCAACGCAGCCGTGCGAGCCGGATTGCGGTTCCAGACATGAACCGTATGGCCCTTGGCCAGCAGGCGACGCACGAACCCGGACCCCATCAACCCGGCACCCAAAAATGCGATCTTCATGTTGCAAGACTCCTTGAAAACGTCGAAAAAAAAGCGCTGCGGTGTGGATCGCAGCGCTCGTGAAGACTGATCGCAGGCTCAGAACGTCGAGAGCACTGCGCGCAGCGTGTCGATGATGCGGTCGATGTGCGCCTTTTCCGCAATGAAGGGCGGCGCGATGATCAGTGAATCGCCGGTCGATTTCAGGTTCAGGTTGGCGTCGTAGAGCGCCTTTTGAGCCTCGTGCCCACGCGCACCGGGCGGCTGACCGGCCGGCGAAAGTTCGAGCGCGGCCATCATGCCGATGCTGCGGATGTCGACCAGGCACGGCAGGTCGCGCAGGGAGTGGATTGCTTCGATGAAATACGGCGACATCCCGGCCGCCCGGCCGATCAGGTCTTCGCGCTCGAAGATGTCCATCATGGCCAGCGCAGCCGCACAGGATGCCGGATGGGCCGAGTAGGTATAGCCATGGAAGAACTCGACGCCGCGCTCGGGGCCGGCTTCGGTGATGGTGTCGTAGATGTCCTGGCGCACCGCAATCGCACCCATCGGCTGCGCGCCATTGGTGATCGCTTTGGCCATGGTCAGCAGGTCAGGGGTGACGCCGAACTTCTGCGCACCGAAGGGCGTGCCCATCCGCCCCCAACCGGTGATCACCTCATCAAACACCAGCAGGATGCCGTGCGCATCGCACAAGGCACGCAGGCGATCCAGATAGCCCTTGGGCGGTGGCAGGCACCCGAAACTGCCGGCAGCCGGCTCGACAAAGACTGCGGCGATGTTGTCGCCACCGACCATCGTGCAGATGCGGGCCAGGTCTTCGGCCAGGTCGGCACCGGTTTCGGGCTGGCCCTGAACGAAACGGTTCTCGGGCAGCGCGGTGTGGCGCATGAAGTGCACACCCGGCAGGCCCACGCCAAAGCTGCGGCGATTGTTGACCATGCCCGAGAGCGCCACGCCGCCCATGTTGACGCCGTGATAGGCGCGCTCGCGAGACACGAACAACTGCCGATGGCCCTGGCCCCGAACCCGGTGATAGGCCAGCGCCATCTTCATCGCAGAGTCGACTGACTCCGAACCGGAGCAGGTGAAGAACACCCGGTTCAGGCCCTCGGGGGTGAAGGTGGCCACCCGCTGAGCCAGCTCGAAGGCCTTCGGATGCGCCCGGGTGAAGGGCATGGTGTAGTCGAGTGTGTTGAGCTGCTCGAACACCGCCTGGGCGATCTCGGGCCGGCAATGGCCGGCCGCCACACAAAACAGCCCCGAGGACGCATCAAGCACCTGATCGCCATTGGGCTTGTAGAGCCACACGCCTTCGCCGCGCACGAACATCCGCGGCTCCTGCTTGAACTCCTTGTTAGGTGAGAACGGCATCCAGAAGTTCTGGCGCGCATCCTGTTCAAGCAGGGGATCGGCGTGACCCATGGCGTGGACTCCTACCAGTCGATGGTGGCGGTGATGGCTTCGGCGGCCTGGCGCAGTTGCGGCAGAAACTCGAGACCCTGCTCGGGACGCATGCGGTTCGACGGTGCCTGGACCGAGACGCCAGCGACCACCTTGCCGTCTGCATTGCGAATCGGCACGGCAATCGAACAAATGCCTGGGAGGTATTCGCAGTCGTTGATCGAATAGCCGCGCTCGCGGATCGCGTTGAACTCGGTATTCAGGCGCTTGGCGTCGGTCAGGGTCTGGGGTGTGTGGCGGATCAGCGGGGCCTGCGACAGGAAACGGTCGCGGCTGCGCTTGGGCATGGCCGACAGGAAAATCTTTCCGCTGGCCGAAGCGTAGAGCGGCACCCTCGAGCCCGGTCCGATCTGCAGGCGCAGCGGCCAGGCGTTTTCGATCCGATCGAGGACCTGAACGGTGTTGCCGTTCGGAATGGTGAGGTTGCAGGTCTCGCCGACCTGCTCGACGAGTTCTTCGAGGATGGCGTGGCGGGTCGAGCGGTTGGGCGAGCCGAGCAGCACCTGTCCGGCGAACTGATTCAGGCGCTCGGCGAATCCGTAGCGCTTGGTGTCGGGCTCACGACAGACGATGCCGGCATGTTCGAGGGTGCCGAGAATGCGCAGCACGGTCGGCTTGGGCAGTGCCACGGTATGAGCAATTTCAGCCAGCTGCGGGGGTCGCTCGTGGTCGGCCAGCGCTTCGAGGATGCGGATTGCCCGCAGGATGGCTGAGCCGGCAGGCACATCGGCCTGTGTGACGTCGTCAATAATCATTCCCTATCTCCCTGATATGTGTCGTGTGCAACTGATGCAGCTTTACAGGTGATCCGGGTCGGATTGCCTGCTGGTCATCGCCTCTAATGGACGCTTCGCCAAATTTGATTATCGCAGAAAGTGGAACCTTGTTGCACCGCATTCTGGAACGCGGCTTGGACAGGACGTTTCGAGGCTTTCGGGAGATAATCGAGGGTTAGGCGCAAGCCCGCCACCGACCCTTCCTTCCAATACGATGCAAGAACGTTACCTCCCCGGCGAAGTCGAATCGCAGGCTCAGGCGCACTGGTCATCAATCGACGCATACCGTGCCATCGAACACGACCCGCGATTCCCCAAGGGCAAGTACTACGCCTGCTCCATGCTGCCCTACCCCTCGGGCAAGCTGCACATGGGCCATGTGCGCAACTACACGATCAACGACATGCTGGCCCGTCATCTGCGGATGCAGGGCTACAACGTACTGATGCCCATGGGCTGGGATGCCTTCGGCCTGCCGGCCGAAAACGCAGCGATGAAGAACCAAGTGCCGCCCGCGCAATGGACCTACTCCAACATCGCCCACATGAAGGGTCAGATGCAGGCGATGGGTCTGGCCATCGA
>CAIXXI010000361.1 GCA_903923345.1 uncultured Burkholderiales bacterium
ACCGTCCAGGCGAAGGCGGCCTGGGAACGTTTCGTGCGTGATGGCGCTGGGGCGCTGGCTGATTTCGCGACGGCTGCCCAGCAGCTTCAGTCGAATATCGGTGCGGTGCCGGTGGCCGGCCTGCATCGGCTGTGCGGGGTGATCTACGGGCTTCGAATCGAGTTGTCAGCAGGCGATCAATCCCTGATCGAATGCCTCTCGCTTGAAGTGGCGACGGCGCTGCTCTTCATCGACCAGGCACTCGATCAGGGTGCGGCCGGATTTGCGAACAACGATGCCCGGGCGGCCGAACTCGCCGACCGAATCGAGACGATGGCGAAAGCGACCGTGCAGGATCTGTCGCCGATGCCCGAATGGCTGACCACGCTGTCGCAATCGGCTCAGGAGCGGCTCACCACGGCGGCCTTCGTCGCCGAGTTGCAGTCCAACCTGCGTGAATGCGAGCAGGCGCTCGATGGGTTTTTCCGTGAGCCTGCGAAGCGTCAGGAGCTGGCTCCGGTGGAATCCCGGCTGCGCCAGGTCAGCGGTGCCCTTCGATTGCTTGGCCATGTCGATGCCGCAGTGGGCGCCGAGTCGGTCGCAGCCCGAGTTGCGGGATTCATGACCGCCGAAGAACCGCCTGCTGCGCCTGATTGCGAGCAGGTTGCCCAGACCCTGGGTGCGATCGGGTTTTTCGTCGAGACCCTGCGCCGGCCCGATGACGGCACGCAGGGCTTCGAATTCGGTGTTGATGGCGCTGGATTTGCCGCCCGGCTGCGCGAGCCCGACTCGGACGAAACAAGCTTGGGCATGCCGCTTGAAGCCGGGGGCGAGGCCGAGTTGGTCGGCATCTTCCTGGATGAGGCCGACGACGTGCTGTCGACCATCGAATCGCAGCAGGTTCAGATCGAACTGTCACCGACCGATCTGGATGCCCTGGTCACCGTGCGGCGTGGATTCCACACGCTCAAGGGTTCGAGTCGCA
Source organism: uncultured Burkholderiales bacterium (assembly GCA_903923345.1). Taxonomy (GTDB): domain Bacteria; phylum Pseudomonadota; class Gammaproteobacteria; order Burkholderiales; family Burkholderiaceae_E; genus UBA4615. The sequence goes on from CAIXXI010000361.1 coordinate 965, forward strand.
TGGTCGGATTGAATGCATTCGGCGATGCAGCCTGGGAGCTGGAGCAAACGCTCAATGTTTGGGTGTCAAACGGGTTTCCGGCCAGCGCCGAGCTCGTCGAGCTGATCGGTGATGCCCAGCGCAGGCTGTCGCAATGGACCGCCCGCGTGCGAACCAACCTGCTTGACGACATCGATGTGCAGGACCTTCTTCAGCGGGCTGCGGCCTTGCGTGGTGAGCCTGTGCAGGTGGATGCGGTCACGATTGAATTGCCGCCTGAGCCAGCGATCGATGAGCGCTTCGAGGCGTCTGAGCTCATCAAGCTCAGCGAGCTCGATCTGCCGCATTCTCTGGCGGGCGGGCAGTCGACCGATCCTTTTGAATCGAGTCCCGACGAGCCCTCGCCCGATCTGGTGCGAATCGGCGACCGGGACTTGAGCAGCGCGCTCTACCGGATCTTCCTCGATGAAGCCGACCAGCTGCTCGACGTGCTGGGCACGGCGCATGCGCGCTGGTGCGAGTCGCCCACTGCAATCGCTTCAAGTGAGGTGCTGCGTGCTGCGCACTCGCTGGCCGGCAGTTCGCGAATCGTGGGGCTTGCCGGCGTGCAGGTTGCGGCGCGATCACTGGAGTCATTCATCGAAGCCCAGATCGGCAGCGGGCTTGCGCTGTCGCCGCTGGATGTCGAGGACTTCGGCCAGGTGCTCGACCGCCTGCGGGCTGCGCTGCATCAGTTCGCTGCCGGCAGTGAACCCGCAGCCGACGCCGCGCTTCGCGAGCATGCCGATGCGCTGGCGGACCGTTGGCGCTCGATCCGACTGCTGGCCGACACGCAGCTGCACGACCCAGATCCGGAACCGCTCTCGGCCGATGCACTGATCGAGCAGGAGATGGCCGCGATCCAGCTGGTCGATGAGATCGACGCTGACCTGCTGCCGGTCTTCGTCGAGGAGGCGGATGAGCTGTTGCCGCAGATTGGTGAATCGCTGCGCGATTGGAGCCTGATGCCTGCGGGCAGCCCGGCGCCGGCTGCGTTGATGCGCCATCTGCACACCGTCAAGGGCAGTGCCCGGATGGCCGGTGCGATGCGACTGGGCGAAGCCGCTCACGAAATGGAGACCCGCATCGAATCGGCCGGCGATCAGCCCACCGATTCGCAAGCGTTGATCGATGAACTCATCGGCCGTCATGACCAGGTGCTGGCGCTCTATGAGGCCATTCGCGATCCACATCTGGCACTCGAGCTGCCGGTCGTGCCGGTGCAGCAAGCCATCGAGGCCGCCCCATCAGCCGCAATCGAATCCATCCAGGCGCCGAGCATCGAGCTGCCAGAGGCAGTCGCACCGGTTGCACCGATCGAGCCGACCCAGGTGGTCGCACCCACCCTGATTCGGGTTCGCGCCGATCTGCTCGATCGTCTGGTCAATGAAGCCGGTGAAGTGTCGATTGCCCGGGCGCGATTGGATAACGAGCTGACCGGTATTCGGCAGACTCTGGGAGAACTGGCCGAAAACGTGAGCCGCCTGCGCAGTCAGCTCCGGGAAATCGAGCTGGCCGCCGATACCCAGATCCAGGCGCGTATCGCCAGCGAGCGCGAGGCCGATGCCCAGTTCGATCCGCTGGAATTTGATCGCTACACGCGCTTTCAGGAACTCACGCGCTTGCTCGCCGAGTCGGTCAATGACGTGGCCACGGTGCATCAGAACGCAGTGCGCGGGCTGGATGAGGCCAGTCGTGACGTCGCCCGTCAGGCGCAGGTCACGCGTGAACTGCAGCATGACCTGATGCGGATCCGGATGGTGCGTTTTGGCAGCGTCTCGGATCGTCTGTATCGCGTCGTGCGTCAGTCCGCCAAGGAACTCGACAAGCGGGTCAATCTCGAGCTCGAAGGCGCCGACACCGAAGTTGACCGCAGTGTGCTCGAGCGCATGGCCGGTCCGATCGAGCACCTGCTGCGCAATGCGGTGGTTCATGGCATCGAATCGCGCGGCCAGCGGCTGGCGCAGGGCAAGGCCGAGGCCGGCGAGATCGTGCTGCGCGTCAAGCAGGAGAGCACTGGTGTGGTGATCGGTCTGTCCGATGACGGCGCAGGTCTTGATCTGCCTCGCATTCGGGCGCGTGCAATCGAACGCGGACTGATTGCACCCGAGGCCTCGCTGGCGGATCGCGAGCTGTCGCAATTGATTTTCATGCCGGGCTTTTCGACGGCCACTGAAGTGACTGCACTGGCCGGCCGCGGTGTGGGCATGGATGTGGTGCGGGCCGAAGTGGCCGCAATGGGCGGGCGCATCGAACTCGATGCCACGCCGGGCCAGGGCACCCGATTCACCGTCCATCTGCCGGTGTCGCTGGCCGTCACCCAGATCGTCCTGCTGACGGTCGGGTCGACCCGCATCGCAGTGGCGTCCGGGCTGATCGAGCAGGTCATGCAGATCAAGCCCGAGGCGCTGGCTTCGGCCTATGAGCAGCACAGCATCGACTGGCAGGGCGAATCGCTGGCCTTGTATTTTCTGGGCAGCCTGCTCGAGCTGCCCGATGCCCGTCCGCTCGCGCAACGTTATTCGCCGGTGGTGCTCTTGCGATCAGGGCATCAGCGCATCGCGCTGCATGTCGACCATGTCGCGCCGAGCCAGGAAGTCGTGGTCAAGCATGTCGGCCCCCAATTGGCCCGACTGACCGGCATGGCCGGGGCCACCGTGCTGGGCAATGGCGACATCGTGCTGATTCTCGATCCGGTGCAGATCGCCGCAACCGGTCGCGGCAAGCCTGCGGGGCAGGGTGATACTGCCGGTTTCGCGCCGCTGAAAGTCGACATCGTGCCGACCGTGATGGTGGTCGATGATTCGGTGACCGTGCGCAAGGTGACCCAGCGGCTGCTGATGCGAGAGGGTTATCAGGTGATGCTGGCGCGTGACGGGCTCGA
>CAIXXI010000362.1 GCA_903923345.1 uncultured Burkholderiales bacterium
GCCGGCGGCCTGCTCGAGGATTCTTGATGCGGCCTGTTCGCCGGCTTCATCCGGGACCGGATGGCCGGCCTCGATCACAGCCACCCGATCGGTCGCAAGGCCGTGACCATAGCGGGTGATCACTTCGCCGCTCAGCGGCGCCTGGGCAGGCCAGGACAGCTCAACCGCCCGGGCCATCGCGGCTGCTGCCTTGCCGGCTCCGACAACCAGTGTCTTGCCGATGGGCGGCTTCGGAAGGTGCGCCGCCACGATCCGCAATGGATCAGCAGCGGCGACCGCAGCATTAAAACTGTCAAGCAGCAGGGCGCGTGGGTTCATCCGAACGGTCGCTCGCCCAGCCAGCCGATCAGTCGGCGTAGACCCCGGCCTTCTTGATGATCGGGCCCCATTTGTCGATCTCGGCCTTCAGGTGACGCGACAGCCCCTCGGGTGTCTGCTTCTCGGGCGGCACCACCACCACGCCAAGCTCCGCGAAGCGCTTGACCAGACCCGGATCCTTCAGACCGGCCTGCAGAGAGGCAACCAGCTTGTCGAGCACCGGCTTGGGCGTGCCCTTGGGCGCATACACGCCATGCCAGACGGCCAGTTCAAATCCAGGCAAGCCGGCTTCGGCCGCGGTCGGCAGGTCCTTGAGGGTGTCCAGGCGCTTCGGCGTGGTCACCGCCAGTGCCTTGACCTTGCCGGCATTGATCTGAGCCGTGGTCTGCGTGGTCTGGTCGCACAGGATGTCGACCTGTCCGCCGACCAGATCGGTCATGGCCGGCGCGGTGCCTTTGTAGGGCACGGTGGTCAGATCGACTTCAATAGCCTGCTGGAACAGCAGACCGCACAGGTGCGAGGCGGCGCCGAGCCCGGCATTGGCCAGCGTGAGCTTGTCTTTGTTGGCCTTGGCATAGGTGGCCAATTCCTTGACCGAATTGACCGGCAAACCGGTCTTGACCAGCAGGGTCATCGGGACATCAACCACCTGGCCGATGTACTCGAAGTCCTTGAGCGGATCAAACGGGAGCTTGCGATACAGGGCCGGCGCAGTCGACATGCCGATGTGGTGAATCAGGATGCGATAGCCATCGGCCGGCGCACGGGCCACATCGGCCACCGCCAGCGTGCCGCCAGCGCCCGGCTTGTTCTCGACGATCACGTTGCCGCCAAGCGATTTCTCCATCGCCTGGGCCAGGCCACGCGCGGCGATGTCGGTGGGGCCACCCGCGGCAAAGGGCACGACCATCGTCACGGGGCGGGTCGGATAGGACTGGGCCGAGGCCATGCCGGCGGTCAGCGAGAGCGCCAGGGCGCTCAGGAAGCGAAAGGCTTTCATGTTGATCCTGTGTGGGAAGCCGAAAAAACACTGCGGCGATGCCGCCGCAGGGCTGCAGAACGATTCGCTGACGCGAATCCAGTCGGACCGGCAAGTGTAGCCGTGCTGCACACGGTGTGCAGCAGAATGGACGGTGTCAGCAAGGACATTGCCGACGGCCGGTTGGTCGTCGCAAAGGCGGCCGATCTCAGCGCGTGAGTGCCTCGACGACCGCACGACCGACGTCGGAGGTGCTGGCGGTTCCACCCATGTCGGGTGTGCGCGGGCCCTTCGCAGTGACGGTCTCGATCGCCTTGAGGATCGCGTCATGGGCCTTCGGATAGCCCAGGTGATCGAGCATCATCGCCCCGGACCAGATCTGGCCGATCGGGTTGGCAATGCCTTTTCCGTAGATATCAGGGGCCGAACCGTGCACCGGCTCGAACAGCGAAGGAAATTTACGCTCCGGATTGATGTTGCCCGATGGCGCGATTGCGATCGTGCCGGTGCAGGCCGGGCCGAGATCCGAGAGGATGTCGCCGAAGAGGTTGCTGGCCACCACCACATCGAACCAGTGCGGATTGCGCACGAAATGGGCGGTCAGGATGTCGATGTGGAATTTCTTCACTGCGACGTCGGGGTAGTCGGCACCGACGGCTTCGACCCGCTCGTCCCAGTAGGGCATGGTGATGAAGATGCCGTTGGACTTGGTCGCCGAAGTCAGTTGCTTCTTGCGTTTGCCGGCCAGCTCGAAGGCATAGCGCAGGATGCGATCGGTGCCATGGCGGGTGAACACCGACTCCTGGATCACCACCTCCCGATCGGTGCCGGGGAAGGCTCGCCCGCCCAGAGAACTGTATTCGCCCTCGGTGTTTTCGCGAACCACGTAGAAATCGATGTCACCCGGATTGCGCCCGACCAGCGGGCACGGGATGCCGGGCATCAGCCGCACCGGACGCAGATTCACGTACTGATCGAACTCGCGGCGAAACAGCAGCAGTGAGCCCCACAGCGAGACATGGTCCGGAACGATGTCAGGCCAGCCCACCGCGCCAAAGAAGATCGCATCATGACCCCCGATGCGATCCTTCCAGTCCTTGGGCATCATCTCGCCATGCTTAGCGTAGTAATCGCAGCTGGCGAAGTCGAAGTGGTCGAAGTGCAGGGGAATGTTGAATGCCGTGGCGGCGGCTTCCAGGACGCGCAGGCCCTCGGGCACGACTTCCTTGCCGATGCCGTCGCCGGGGATCACCGCGATGCGATGGGTGCTCATGTCGATTTCCTTCTGATGGGGAATGGGTTCCGGCTCAGGCGAACCAGGCGTCAAAGCCCTCGATCGGGCTGAAACGGCCCTCGTGAATCCGCATGCGGGTCGGACCGGGCATGGCCCGCTGCGACTCAGGATGGTCCGGATCGCCGGGATAACAAATCAGCCGCCCCTGCGCCGTCTCGATCGGCTCGGGCCGGATCGTTGGGGGCAGCCGTCCAGCCGCCTCGGCCATCGCGGCATCCACGGAGTCGAATCGGGACAGATGCGCCAGCGTCATCACCTGTGGCGCCGCCATGTCGATCTCGCGGTGCCAGTAGCGGGTCAGCGCGACCTTGGGCACCATCCAGGCAGCCGATACCGTCTCGCTGGAATCGGCCTGAACCTGCTGGCCCTGCGGCAATCGGGCCACGAAAAACCGGGTGTCAAAGCGCTTGCGCATGTTCGAGGACACCTTGGGCGTGATCCAGCGCGACCAGGGCTGCATCAGGGTGGGGTCCAGCCGCAGGTCGAGGGCCTGCAGGACCTCGGCAAACGGGCGGCCCTCGCGACGCATCACGCTGGCTTGAACGATCATCGGTTCGGTCACGCCGTCGGCCAGCAGCACGCCGGCCTCTTCGAAGGCTTCGCGGATCGCGGCCACGAACAGGGCCGCGCCCTCGTTGACATCGAGCCCTGCTTCGCCCAGCCGGGCGTGCAAGGCATCCGGGCGCGCATCGACCCGGCCGAGCACGGAATGATGGGCATCTTCGGGATCGAGCTTGCCGCCCGGAAAGACATGGGCGCCTGACAGCACCCGGTCATCGGCCGGGCGCTCCATCATCAGGACTTCCAGGCCGTGTGAAGCATCCCTGAGCAGCACCAGGCTGGCAGCAGGACGGGGCGCTTGCGGGTCGGTGCCAGCGGGGGCAGAAGCAGTGGTCTCAGTCATCGACCGATGTTACCAGCGCGCCCTGCCCTTCTCTTTGCTGGCCGGATCAGAAGCCGCGCTTCAGGCCACGCTTCAGGCCGCGCTTCAGGCGTTCGATGCCGATCCGATCCGGAATCCGGCCACCAGTTCATGCAACTCCTGACTGCTCGCATCGAGCGAGGTGGTCGCAGCCGCCACCTCTTCGACCAGCGCCGCATTGCTCTGGGTGGCCGATGACAGGTCGGTGAGCGTTGCATGCACCTCGCCAACGCGATCGCGCTGTTCGCGCGAGCCGCTCAGGGCCTGTGCCATCGATTCGGCCACCGATCCGGCACTGCCCACCGTGTGCGCCACCCGTTGACCAGCCTGCGCAGCCAGTGCCGAGCCCGCCTCGATGTCGGAGGTCGATCGCGACACGATGCCCTTGATCTGCTGCGCCGCAGCCGCACTGCGTTGCGCCAGCGATCGCACTTCCTGAGCCACCACCGCAAAGCCGCGGCCCATGTCGCCGGCGCGCGCCGCCTCGACCGAGGCATTGAGCGCCAGAATATTGGTCTGAAAGGCGATCCCGTCGATCATCCCGACGATCTCGGAAATCTGACGGCTCTGGGCGTGCAGGGAAGTCATGCGATCGACCAGCCCATTGACCGTGCCTTCGGTTTCCTGGACGGCGCGGACCAGCCCCGCCATCTCGCTGTCGGCCCGCCCCAGCGCCTCGACGTTCTCGACCACCCGGCGACTGACCGCATCCATGTTGACGGCAACCGCCTCGATCGAGGCGGCACTGTGTTCGGTGCGCGACGACAGGTCATTGTTGCCGGTGGCGATCTCACGGGCTGAGCCCGAGACCTGCTCGGCGCGCTCGTAGACCGCCTTCATCGTTTCGCTGACCCGGCGCAGCGAATCGCGCAGGGTGTCGAGGGATTCGGCAACCGCATCACGGCGCGCCTTGTCTGCCTCGTCACTGAAATCGCCTTCTGCCAGCCGCACGATCTTGTCGCCCAGTGCCTGCAGGCTGCCCTGCAGTGCGGCATACAGAGACGCGAGCAGATACAGCGCCAGAACCAGGCCGGCTGCCGCAATTGCCAGGCGCGTGGCGCGCTCGGATTCGAGCCGATCGATCCGGGCCTTGAGCAGTCCATCGAGCGAGGTCATCGCGGCTGCATTCAGTGCAGTCGCCGATGCCATGGCCTCGCGGGTGCTGTCGGACCACACCGCCTGCGCCGGCGCAGCACCGCCGCGGCCGACCCAGCTCTCGGCGGCCTCCACCAGGGCGCGGACCGGCTTGAGGCGGGCTTCCACCGCCAGTGGCTCGGCAAGCGCTGCGGTATTCGCAACTGCGCGGGCCAAGCCGGCGTTTTGCCGCTCGGTGCTCAGACGAACCACCGCCAGCGCACCGGCCATCGCATTCGCCGAGGCCGAGCGACTCGGATCAGCAATCAGTTCGAAGCCGGCCTGACGAACGCGTCCGATCGCATCCAGTACACCGGGGCCGTCAATGACTGAGGCCTGCATCGCGTAGAAAGAATCCAGATCCGGGTCGAGCACCAGGTTGGCTGAATCGCCCACATGCACACCGGCGGCCATCAAGCGTTCGATCAACTTGTCATGGGCAGCCTGAACCGCAGCGGCTTGGCTGCCCTGGCTTTCCGACACCACCTGCTGGAAGGCCTGCTGGACCTCCCGGATCCGCTCGCCCGTGTTCAAGGCGGCGCCCTGCGCGGCGTCGACTTCGGTCAGCCGGGCGATCGCGGTTCTGAGGCTTGCGCCGGCTGCCTCGAATTCAGGCCGGGCCGCCGCCTCTGCGCCGGCCATCCGGCTCGCCTGCACTCGATGCTCCTCGGTGGCCACCAGCACCGGCACCCAGGCCTGCAACCAGGCCACACCATGGCGCACCTGCTGCGCAAAATCGATCTGGGTCTGGGCGTTTTGCCAGTAGAACTGCCCGAGCATCCCGATCGGCACCATGAAGGCGCCCACCACCGCAGCCACTTTGAGTGGCAGGTGCAGTCGGTTCATGAACCACGCGCCGGGCGCAAGCAACATTGACATGACCGACCCGCCTGAGCGGCCTTTCTGGGTTTGCGAACGCGGGTTGATGCTGGACGCCATCTCGGATCCTTTTGAATCGCGCAGAACAAGACACGGTTGCCTCGATGGTGCGGTTCACGCGGACGAATCGGTCAATCGAAAAGCGCCCGAATGCGCCCCTGATTCGAGCGGAGTCGCGCAGGGCATGCCCTTGCACAGCCATTCATCCCCTTGTAACGACCATCCGAATGAACGTAGACTCCGACGGCACCTCTTCCTCGACGCCTGCATTTCTGCGTCTCGGGAGGGCAGGCCCGACCAACCCCCTCGTGGAAAACCCGACATGAACAGAACCTGGCTTCGCAGCCTCGTGCTCGCCAGCGCGCTGGCCATCCCCGCGCTGACCCCTCTGACCGCATCGGCAGGCACCACCCTGGACGCGATCAAACAACGCGGCACGCTTCGTTGTGGCGTGAACACCGGCCTGCTCGGCTTCTCGGCGCCGGATGCGCAGGGCAAATGGACCGGCATTGATGCCGACTTCTGCCGTGCGGTGGCCGCGGTGATCCTGGGCGATGCCAACAAGGTCCAGTACGTGCCGACCAACGCGCAGAACCGCTTCACGACCCTGCAGTCGGGCGAGGTCGACATGCTGTCGCGCAACACCACCTGGACGTCTTCACGCGACGCCACCATGGGATCGGTATTCGCCGGCACGCTGTTCTATGACGGCCAGGGCTTCATGGTGAAGAAGGCATCCAAGATCACCAAGGCTGCTCAGCTCAATGGCGCGACCATCTGCGTACAGCCTGGCACCACCACCGAGCAGAACCTGACCGACTACTTCCGCGTCAAGAAGATGAGCTTCAAGCCGGTGGTCATCGCCGAGCTGAACCAGGTCGAACAGGCCTTCTTTTCGGGTCGCTGCGACGTCTACACCACCGACCGGTCCGGCCTGGCGGCCACCCGCCTGAAGGCGCCGAACAAGGACGATTACCTCATCCTGCCCGAGGCGATCTCCAAGGAGCCGCTGGGCCCGATGATCCGCCGCGGCGACTGGGAGTTCTTCAACACCGTCCGCTGGACCCTGTTCGGCCTGATCGAAGCCGAAGAATATGGCGTGACCTCCGCCAACGTCGACAAGCTCAAGACCGACAGCAAGGATCCGCCGATCCAGCGCATCGTCGGCACCTCGGGTGATGTCGGCAAAGGTCTGGGCTTTGACAATGACTGGCTGGTTCGGGTCATCAAGTCGGTGGGCAACTACGGCGAAATGTATTCACGCAACATTGGCCCGCTGGGTCTGGATCGCGATCAGAACGCGCTCTGGAAAGACGACGGCCTGATGTACGCACCGCCGATCCGCTGAGTATCCCGCCTGCTGGACACCTGACCTGCAGCGCCTGAGCTGACCTTCAGCACACCGTCATGTTCCGAAGCGAGCGGGCCCGCAACATCCTCTACCAGGTCCTGCTGATTGCCGCGGTCGTCGGCATCGGCTGGTACCTGGTGTCGAACACCCTGCACAACCTCGAGACCCGCCAGATCAAGGTGGGTTTCGAGTTCCTCGGTCGCGAAGCCGGCTTTGAAATTGCCGAGAAGCCGATCGAATACGGTCCGACCGACTCCTACGCCCGTGCCCTGATGGTCGGGTTGAGCAACACCCTGGTGGTCGCCGCACTGGGCATCGTCCTGGCGACGATCCTCGGCACGCTGATCGGCGTGGCGCGCCTGTCATCCAACTGGCTGCTGGCACGGCTGTCCTCGATCTACGTCGAGGTGATGCGCAATGTGCCGCTGCTGTTGCAGCTCTTCGTCTGGTATGGGCTGTTCACCGAGTTGCTGCCCTCAGTGCAGGAGGCGATCAAACTGGGCGACTGGCTGTTCATCAGCCAGCGCGGCTTCCGGTTTGCCTGGCCTGCAGAGCATGTTGCCTGGACTGCAGCCGCCTGGGCCCTGCCGGTCGGCATTGCGCTCGCGCTGGTGTGGCGCGCCTGGTGCAAGCGCACTCAGGCGGCGACCGGGCGCCAGCTGCCGGCGGGCTGGGGAATGGTCGCGCTGATCGCAGGCCTGCCGCTGCTGGTCTGGGCTGTCCTGGGCGCCCCCACGACGATGGAGATTCCTGAACTCAGCGGCTTCGACTATCAGGGCGGCAAGGTGCTGTCGCCGGAATTCGCCGCACTGCTGATCGGCCTGACAACCTACACCGCGGCCTTCATCGCTGAAGTGGTGCGGGCGGGCATCAACTCGGTCGATCGCGGGCAGGGCGAGGCGGCGATGGCGCTGGGCCTGAGCCCCGGTCAGCGGCTCAGACTCATCACCTTGCCCCAGGCCCTGCGGGTCATCATTCCGCCGATGACCAGCCAGTACCTGAACCTCACCAAGAACTCCTCGCTGGCGGTGGCGATCGGCTATCCCGATCTGGTTGCGGTGGCTAATACCACGATGAACCAGACCGGTCAGGCGATCGAGGCGATTGCCATCCTGATGGCGGTCTACCTGACGATCAGCCTGGCGATTTCGCTGTTCATGAACGGCTACAACAGCCGCATGCGGCTGGCGCAGCGCTGAGCCGATGAGCACATCGGGTCCACCCACTCTGGAAGCCGCCGGCCCACTGGCCTGGCTGCGCGACAACCTGTTTTCCAGCCGGCTCAATGCCGCGCTGACCCTGCTCATCCTCGGACTGCTCGCCTGGCTGCTGCCGCCGATGCTCGACTGGTTGGTTTTCAAGGCGGTCTGGGGACCGCAGCCGGTTGCCGCCTGCGATGCGGTGCGAGGCCAGGGCGCGTGCTGGGCGGTGGTCTGGGAAAAGTTCCGCTTCATGATGTTCGGGGTCTATCCCTTCGATCAGCAGTGGCGTCCGGCGCTGGTGGTCGTACTGCTGACAGCCTTGCTGGTGATTTCAGCGATCAAGGCCTTCTGGCGGCCGATGCTGGGCGTGATCTGGGCGATCGGCATTGCACTGGCCTTCTGGCTGATGGGCGGCGGATTCGGCCTGTCGCCGGTTCGCACCGAACTCTGGGGTGGCCTGCCGGTCACCCTCATCCTGTCGATCTTCGGCATTGCCCTGGCCTTTCCGCTGGGCATCCTGCTCGCGCTGGGTCGGCGCAGTGAATTGCCGATCATCCGCAGTTTTTCAGTCACCTATATCGAGGTGGTGCGCGGTGTGCCGCTGATCACCGTGCTGTTCATGGCCAGCGTGATGTTCGCGCTCTTCATGCCCGAGACGCTGCGCATCGACCAGCTGCTGCGCGCGCAGGTGGCGATCATCCTGTTCGTCGCGGCCTATCTCGCCGAAGCGGTGCGCGGCGGTCTGCAGGCCGTGCCCAAGGGCCAGTACGAGGCCGCTCAGGCCCTGGGCCTGCCGTACTGGAAGACCATGGGATTCATTATCCTGCCGCAGGCCCTGAAGATCTCGATCCCACCGATCGTCAACAGCTTCATCTCGCTGTTCAAGGACACCTCGCTGGTGGTGGTGATCGCGATCTATGACTTTGCCTACGCGGTCAAGAAATCGACCGAGACCGACTACGCCTGGAAGAAATACTTCATCGAGGCCTTCCTGTTCTCGATCCTGGTGTACTGGATCTTCTGTTACGCGATGTCCAAATACAGCCAGTGGCTCGAACGCGACCTCTCCCGAAGCGCCCAACGCTGATCGCACCGCCCGATTGCACCAAGGACCTGCTCGATGTCACTGCCCTCCCCGCTCACCCATGACCAGCTGGCGATCCAGATCAGTGGACTGAACAAGTGGTACGGTGATTTTCACGTGCTCAAGGACATCGACCTGAATGTCGCACGCGGCGAGAAGATCGTGGTGTGCGGCCCGTCGGGCTCAGGCAAATCGACGCTGATCCGCTGCATCAACCGCCTGGAGCAGCACCAGCAGGGACGCATTCGGGTCAATGGCACCGAACTCACTGATGACCTGAAAAACATCGACGCGGTGCGCTCCGACGTCGGCATGGTCTTTCAGCAGTTCAACCTCTTTCCGCATCTCACCGTGCTGGACAACTGCACGCTCGCGCCGATCTGGGTGCGCAAGCAGCCCAAGGCACAAGCGCAGGAAAGGGCGATGCAACTGCTTGAGCGCGTTCAGATCGCCGAGCAGGCGCCCAAATATCCGGGTCAGTTGTCAGGCGGCCAGCAGCAGCGTGTTGCGATCGCCCGGGCCTTGTGCATGAACCCTTCGATCATGCTGTTCGATGAGCCGACCTCTGCGCTCGACCCCGAAATGGTCAAGGAGGTTCTGGACACCATGATCAGTCTGGCGCGTGAAGGGATGACCATGGTCTGCGTCACCCACGAGATGGGCTTTGCGCGGGCGGTGGCAGATCGGGTGATCTTCATGGACCGCGGCGAGATCGTCGAACAGAACACGCCCGAAGCCTTCTTCAGCAATCCGCAAAACGAGCGCAGCCGTCAGTTCCTCAGTCAGATCCTGGATCGCTGACCGCCCGCGTCTCGAAGCGCCTCAGGGCAGGGTCCAGTGCGACCGCTCAATGCGAAAGTCAAAGCGCGAGCTCACCTTCAGGCTGTGCAATTGAACCCGCAGCCCTTCGTCATCGAAACTCAGGATGCCGTAGTTGCTGCGCAGCACCTTGAAGACCAGACTGCGCCGCGCCACCGCCGACGACACAATCTCGATCACGCCGCTGTCGTCATAGACCGCATTGCGATGCGCATCGCCTGACAGCACCCGGGCGCCCGGCCGATCCCGCAGCAGCGTCACCCGCCGGTCGAAGGCCGGTCGGCACAGCTCCCAGCTTTCATCGCCAAAGGCGTGAAAGGTGCTGGAGCTGGCCACCGCGAGATAGGGCGCATTCGATTTCGCCACCTGACCTTCGAGCCAGGCCCACTGCGGCGCACCCAGAATTGCATCCGGGTCGTCGCGTGATCCGGCCAGCGAGCGGCGGTGGTAGCGGGCATCCACCACGATCAGATCGAGCGGACCGATCCGTTCGATGCGATACACCTCGTCATCGGTCTGGGTCGGACGAAAGGCGCGGATGAAGGCATCCCGGGCCGCATCGCGCAAGGCCTGAGGCCCATCGGCTCCGTAACGGTTGTCGCCCAGGAAATCATGGTCATCGTAGATCGCCATGACCGGCGCACCACGGCCTCGAAGATCCTGCAGCAGGGCGCTGAATCCGGGCTCTGCAAACTGACGCTCATAGAGCGCATCCAGCGCCTGCGTCAACTCGAAGGGATCGTGGTGGTCGTTGCGATCGAGATAGATGTTGTCGCCCAGCAGCAGCAGTGCATCAGGCCGCTCGGCATGGATCAGGGGCCAGGCCGGTTGCGGGTCGATGTCCTGAATTTTTGCGCATGACGCCATTGCCAGCTTCATCGTTCAATCCCGGTCAGCGCGCACCGCGCCCTGCATTCTCAACGTGACTCGACCCCGTCGGACAGGGCCTCGGCCGACTCTCGCGCCTGCAGGGCCCACATCGCCGCGTATTTTTCACCCTGCTCGAGCAGCTCATCATGACGGCCGCGTTCGACAATCTGACCCGACTCCATCACCAGGATCTGCTGTGCATCCACGATGGTCGAGAGGCGATGCGCGATCACGATCGTCGTGCGGTGCGCCGCCACGGCATGCAGCGCGTCCTGGATCGCCGCCTCATTGCGAGAGTCGAGGGCCGAGGTCGCTTCGTCGAGGATCAGCACCGACGGGTTCTTGAGCAGCATCCGGGCGATCGCCACGCGCTGCTTTTCACCACCCGACAGCTTCAGCCCGCGTTCACCGACATTGGTCTGCCAGCCCGCCGACAGGCTGGCAATGAATGTGCTGAGTTGCGCGGCATCGGCTGCAGCCTCGATCTCGGCATCGCTGGCATCCGGTCGGCCATAGGCCACGTTGTAGCGCAGCGTGTCGTTAAAGAGCACGGTGTCCTGCGGCACGATGCCGATCGCCGAACGCAGGCTGTGCTGGGTCACTGAACGCAGATCCTGGCCATCGAAGCGGATCGCGCCACCGCTCACGTCATAGAACCGGAAGAGCAGGCGTGCCAGGGTCGATTTGCCCGCGCCGCTGTCGCCCACCACCGCCGTCGTCGTACCGGCCGGCACGGTAAAGCTCACCCCTTTCAGGATCGGGCGATCCGGCTGATAGGCAAACGACACGTCTTCGAACTGCACTTGCGGCGCGCCCGAGAGCCGCAGCGCCTGGGCGCCGGGCGCATCATCGACTTCACGGTGCGCATCGAGCAGCGAAAAGAGCCGCTCCATGTCGGCGAGGCTTTGCTTGATCTCGCGATACAGCACGCCCAGAAAATTCAGCGGCATGTACAACTGGATCATGAAGGCATTGACCAGCACCAGATCGCCGATCGACATGCGGCCCTCGACCACGCCCACCGTGGCGCGCCAGACCATCAGGGTGACTGCCACCGCGATGATCGCGGCCTGACCGACATTGAGCACCGAGAGCGATGTCTGCGATCGCACCGCCGCCCGCTCCCAGCGCTGCATGCTCTCGTCGTAGCGACGCGATTCGAAGGCTTCATTGCCGAAGTACTTGACCGTCTCGTAGTTGAGCAGCGAGTCGATGGCGCGCACATTGGCCTTGGTGTCCAGCTCGTTCATCGAGCGGCGAAACTCGGTTCGCCATTCGGTGACGACCACGGTGTAGATGATGTAGAGCACAAGCGCGACCGCCGCAATGCCGGTGAACCAGAGGTCGTAGTGCGTGGCGAGGTAGCCGACCACCAGCGTGATTTCGACCAGCGTGGGCAGGATGCTGTAGAGCGTGTACGAGACGAGCGAGGAGATGCCTCGGGTGCCGCGCTCGATGTCGCGCGTGAGACCACCGGTCTGGCGGTCAAGGTGAAACCGCAGCGACAGCGCATGCAGATGGCCGAATACCTGCAGCGCCACTTTGCGCACCGTGCGCTGGGTGACTTTGGCAAAGACGAACTCACGCAGTTCGGTGAAGACGGTAGAGGCAATGCGCAAGGCACCATAGGCCAACAGCAGGCCGATCGGGACCGC
>CAIXXI010000363.1 GCA_903923345.1 uncultured Burkholderiales bacterium
CTGTCGGGCTTTTATTCCAAGGACATGATCATCGAGGCCGTGCGCGCCTCCGACTTGCCTGGGTCCGGTTTTGCGAGTTTCGCCGTGCTGGCGGGGGTGTTCGTCACCGCCTTCTATTCGTTCCGGATGGTCTTCCTGGTCTTTCATGGCAAGGAGCGCTTTGACACTTCCGGTGCAGCGGCTCATGGCACCGGCCACGGCCATGGTCACGATGACCATCAGGGTGGCGTGCCGCATGAGAGCCCGGCGGTGGTCACCGTGCCGCTCGTGTTGCTGGCGATTCCGTCTGTGATTCTGGGCGCGATTGCGATCGGGCCGATGCTGTTTGGTGACTGGTTCAAGGGTGTGATCACGGTTGCACCGACCCACGGCGCAATGACTGAACTCGCGCACCACTTCCACGGCTGGGTCGAGATGGCCTTGCATGCACTGCAGACCCTGCCGTTCTGGCTGATGGTGGCGGGTGTGGCGTCGGCCTACTACTGCTACATGGTCAACCCGGCCTTGCCCGAGTCGATCAGCCGGACCTTCTCGGGCGTGCAGCACCTCTTTGACAACAAGTACTACCTGGACAAATTCAATCAGGTGTTCTTTGCGGATGGAGCACGGGCAATCGGAACCGGCCTGTGGAAGGTTGGCGATCAATCGATCATTGATGGGGCGGCCGTCAACGGCAGCGCCCGGATTGTCGGCTGGCTGGCTGGCCTCGTGCGCGGCATCCAGTCGGGTTTCATCTATCACTATGCATTCGCGATGATTGTCGGCGTCGCGCTCCTTGTCTGGTGGTTCGTGCCGCTGCTCAAGCGCTGAAGACGAACCGGGACCCCACACCATGACCGCACCCCTGTCTTACCTCAGCGCAGCCATCTGGATTCCCATCCTGGTCGGACTGTTCGTTCTGGCATTCGGCAACGACCGCAATGCGCCTGTCGTCCGCACGGTTTCACTGGTGGGTGCGCTCGCCGGACTGCTGGCAACGATCCCGCTCTACACGCGCTTTGATGCATCGAGTGCCCAGATGCAGTTTGTCGAGCACTTGCCCTGGATCGATCGATTCAACGTCCACTACAGCCTCGGAGTGGATGGCATCTCGCTTTGGCTTGTCCTGCTGACCGCCTTCATCACCGTGATCGTGGTGATTGCGGGCTGGCAGGTCATCGAAGAACGGGTGGCCGGCTACATGGCGTCCTACCTGATCCTGTCAGGACTGATGATCGGGGTGTTCAGCGCACTCGACGGCCTGCTGTTTTATGTGTTCTTTGAAGCAACCCTGATTCCGATGTATCTGATCATCGGCATCTGGGGTGGTCCTAACCGGGTCTATGCCGCGTTCAAGTTCTTCCTCTACACCCTGCTGGGGTCGCTGCTGACCCTGGTTGCCATCATCTTCCTGTACCTGAAGTCGGGCTCCTTCTCAATCCTCGATTGGCATGCGCTGCCGCTGTCGATGAATGAGCAGATAGCGATTTTCTTTGCGTTCCTGCTGGCCTTCGCGGTGAAGGTGCCGATGTGGCCGGTGCACACCTGGCTGCCGGATGCGCACGTCGAAGCGCCCACGGGCGGTTCGGTGGTGCTGGCAGCCATCATGCTCAAGCTCGGTGCTTACGGGTTTCTGAGACTGTCGCTGCCGATCGTCCCGGATGCCAGCCATCACCTCGCGAATTTCATGATCACCCTGTCATTGATCGCGGTGGTTTACATCGGGCTGGTCGCCATGGTGCAAACCGACATGAAAAAGCTGGTGGCTTATTCGTCGATTGCCCACATGGGCTTCGTCACGCTCGGATTTTTCATCTTCAACCAGATGGGCGTGCAGGGCGGTCTGGTGCAGATGATTTCGCACGGATTCATATCGGGTGCGATGTTCCTGTGCATCGGCGTGCTCTACGACCGCATGCACAGTCGGCGAATCTCGGATTACGGTGGGGTGGTCAACACCATGCCCAAGTTCGCCGCCTTCTTCATGTTGTTTGCAATGGCCAACAGCGGGCTGCCAGCCACCTCCGGATTCGTTGGCGAATTCATGGTGATTCTGGGTGCGGTGAAGTTCAATTTCTGGGTTGGTCTGATTGCAGCCACGACGCTGATCCTCGGTGCTGCCTACTCACTCTGGATGTACAAGCGCGTCGTCTTCGGTGCCGTGGCCAACGATGAAGTGGCGCAGCTCAAGGACATCGGATCGCGTGAGTTCTGGATGCTGGCCATTCTGGCCGCGGCGGTCCTGGTGATGGGCATCTGGCCCAAGCCGGTGACTGATGTTTCTGAAGCCTCGGTGCGGGCGCTGCTCGAGCACGTTGCCGTCTCCAAGATCAAGTGACATGCAAGCCCTCAATCTTTCTGCCGCCCTGCCCGAGATCCTGCTGCTGATTGCAGCCTGCGGTGTGTTGCTGGTCGATGTCCTCCGGGATGAAGACAGCTCACTCGACATCAGCTGGATTGCCCTGCTGGCGATCGCTGTGCCGGCTCTGGCGACCTTGTCCCAGTTGAGTGAACCTGCTCAGCGCGCCTTCAATGGTCTGTATGTCTCCGACTCTCTGGGGCATCTGCTCAAGCTCGCAGCCTACCTCGCCACCGCGGTCGCGCTGATTTACGGCCGTCGCTATGCGGCTGAGCGTGGCATGCACCGGGGCGAGCTGTATGCGCTGGCCTTGTTCGCCCTGCTGGGTCAGATGGTGATGATCTCGGCTGGCAATCTGCTGGTGGTCTACCTGGGTCTGGAGCTGATGTCCTTGTCGCTCTATGCACTGGCGGCCATGCGGCGCGACCATGCAATCTCGACCGAAGCGGCCATCAAGTACTTTGTCCTGGGCGCGCTGGCCTCGGGATTCCTGCTCTACGGCATGTCGATGATTTATGGCGGCACCGGCACACTTGATCTGGCCCGGATCGCCAGCTCGATGGGCGCGCTGTCGGGCGCCAAGGCCACCGTGCTCGTGTTCGGCGTGGTGTTCATCGTCGCGGGGCTCGCATTCAAATTTGGTGCGGTGCCGTTTCACATGTGGGTGCCTGACGTCTATCAGGGCACTCCGACTCTGGCGACACTCCTGATTGCGGCCGGCCCGAAACTCGCGACCTTCGCCATCGCCTTCAGGTTGTTGGCTGGAGGGCTGATTGGCGTGGCCACCGATTGGCAGCAGATGCTGATGGTGCTGGCCGTCCTGTCGATGGCTCTGGGTAATTTCGTGGCGATCACTCAGACCAATCTGAAGCGAATGCTGGCCTATTCGACGATCGCGCAGGTGGGTTTCGTGCTGCTCGGCATGCTGTCCGGCGTGGTCGCCGGCGACGCCAAAGGACTGGCCGACGCCTGGAGCGGCTCGCTGTTTTACCTGGTCACGTATGTGCTGACCACCCTTGGCACCTTCGGGGTGGTGATGCTGATGTCGCAGCATGGCCAGGAGGCCGAACTCATCAGTGACCTCAAGGGTTTGGGCAAGCGCAACCCTGGCATGGCCTTCGTGATGCTGATCCTGATGTTCTCTCTGGCTGGAATCCCGCCGACAGTCGGCTTCTACGCCAAGTTGTCGGTGCTCCAGTCCACGGTGAACGCCGGGCTGACCTGGCTAGCGGTGCTCGCGGTCCTGTTCTCTTTGGTGGGCGCGTTTTATTACCTGCGCATTGTCAAGACGATGTACTTCGATGAGCCGGTTGAGACCGCGCCGATTGCCACTCCACAAGGTGCGCATTCGCTGCTGGCCGTCAACGGCGCGCTGGTTCTGCTGCTGGGTCTGATCCCCGGCCCTTTGATGACCGTGTGCCTTGATGCAGTGAAGCGGGCCTTCGTTGGCTGAGCCTCGCTCGCCCTTTCACGAAGAGACGGTCGAGTCGGAGCTCGTTTACCAGGGCGTTTTCCTGAGAGTGCGGCGCGATACCGCGCGACTGCCCGATCAGTCACTGCATCCCCGCGAGTGGGTCATGCATCCGGGCGCATCGGCCATTGTTGCGCTGGCCGATGACGGACGAGTGCTGATTGAGCGCCAGTTTCGCTACCCGATGGGTCGCGAGTACCTCGAGATCCCCGCAGGAAAAATCGATCAAGGCGAGACGCCGATTCAGACCGCCCAACGGGAGTTGCTTGAAGAAACTGGCTACACCGCCCGCCAGTGGGCGGAGTTGACCCAGATCCATCCTGCGATCGGTTTTTCGAACGAGGTCATTCACCTGTTCCTCGCCAAGGACCTCACTCGCCATGAGCGGGGTGTTCAACTTGATCAGGGTGAGTTGATCGAGACCGAGTGGATGCAGTTGGGCGTGCTGGTGGATGCGGTCAGGGCAGGGCGTCTGCCCGATGTGAAGACGCAAATCGGCTTGATGCATCTCGAGCGAATGGTGAGTGGTGACTGGCCTTGGCCCACCTTCTCTCCGGTCTGAAACCGGCACTCACTGAGTGCGACATTCCGACGGCCGGTCGCAGTGCTTTGTTCGAACACCGCGACGAGGTGCTCGAAGGATTGGTACAGTAGAGGCTTCGGAGGGCTGGCAGAGCGGTTTAATGCGGCAGTCTTGAAAACTGTTGTGGGTGAGAGCCCACCGGGGGTTCGAATCCCTCGCCCTCCGCCACCGTCAATATCGTCAATAAGCTGATATTGACGGAAATTTCATGTGTCATCGCGCAACTGGCTGATGACCCAGCAGGCCGCCGCAATCATCAGAATGGCGCCGCTTTCATACAAAAGTATTGAGGGGTCTCCGTCCTTTCCTTGAAGGATGATCAGACGGCTTAACGCTGTCATCGCAATGATCAAAGGAATGGTGATGGGGATTCGGTGACTGCTGTAGAACGCACCGAGCATTCCCAATACTTCTGCGTAGATGAACATCAGCAGAAGGTCCTTCAGCGCAACACGACGCTCTGCGATCAGTGCCATCACCTCTTGCACCATGGCAGCGACCGTAAAAAGGGCGATCGTGACCAGAAAACATTTTTCGGTCACGTCAATGATGCGTTTGATCGACATCGAACTCTCCTGCCTCAGGTAGCTGATTTCATCTTATCAAACGGAGCTGCCTGACCACGCCATGCAAGTCCATGCGGCCCATCAGACGCTCAAAGGCCCCTTCTGGCACGGGAACTGGGATGCTGTGAATTGATGCCCCTGGCCTGACCAAATCTGCGGATTCGATGCCCAACATCTGGAGCAGGCTGTAGGCACTTTGCATAGCGTGTTGCGGCTCGCACGGGCGATCGCTTCATGGACGTGCCATCCGCCCAATTGGGCCAACACGAGGACTCACGACATGCTTGGCCAATTGACGTTGAAACAGAAACTGCTGTTCACCTTTAGCTCGATTCTTGCCTTGGCGGGCGCGTTGATTGGTGTGGGTTTATTGAGCGCGACCAGTCTCGTTGAGAAAGTGAAGTGGAACGATCACACCTATCGTGTGATGCAACAGTCCGAAATCATGCTGCTGAGCATGGTCAACATCGAAACCGGGTTGCGCGGATTCGTGGCCAGCGGCGATGAGAAATTTCTCGAGCCGCTGATAAAGGGGCAGCAGGACTTTGGTGAGCACCACAGCAAGGCCAAGTTTTTGACCTCGGACAACCCGTCGCAGCAGACGCGACTTGTGGGTTTGATGGCCAAGCATCAGCAGTTCATGGAGGTTGCCAACGGATTGCTCGCACAGCGCCGGGAGGTCAACGCTGGCAAGTCCACGCTGGAAGAACTGCTCAAGGAGTTCCGAGCCGGCAAGGACAAGGCTGCGATGGATGCATTCCGTCGCGAAATCGCGGAGTTCACCAGGGTTGAATCGACCCTGCTGGATGAGCGCAGCACCGCCATGGCCGCCACGGCGTCAGCCGCGACGTACATTCTCGCTTTGGGCGGCATTGGCCTGTGTTTGGCCACTGCACTTCTTGGTCTTGTGCTGGGCCGAAGCGTCCTGCGGCAGTTGGGCGGCGAGCCAGGAAGCGCGGTGCAAGTGGCCGATCGGGTCGCCAACGGAGACTTAAGCGTATCGATTCCAGTGAGCCCTGGCGATGCCACCAGCGTGATGGCTAATCTTGCACGCATGCAGGACAGCCTGGCGACCCTGGTGTCGAAAGTTCGCCGGAACTCGGAAAGTGTCGCCACGGCAAGCGCACAAATCGCACAAGGCAACCAGGACTTGTCCGGACGCACTGAAAAGCAGGCCAGTGCTCTGCAGCAGACCGCAGCCACGATGGACGAACTCGGCAGCACCGTTCGTCAAAACGCCGATAGCGCAAAGCAGGCAAGCCAGCTCGCACAGGGCGCCTCGGCAGTGGCCTCTCAAGGCAAAGAGGTGGTTGGAAAAGTGGTCACCACGATGCAGGGCATCAATGACAGCAGCCGCCGCATCGGCGACATCATCAGCGTGATCGACGGTATCGCGTTCCAGACCAATTTGCTGGCATTGAACGCAGCAGTCGAGGCCGCACGAGCCGGCGAGCAAGGCCGTGGCTTTGCAGTTGTCGCCAGCGAAGTACGCAGCCTGGCGCAGCGAAGCGCCGACGCTGCCAAGGAGATCAAGACCTTGATTGGTCAAAGCGTGCAGCAGGTGGAGCAAGGCACCCTGCTGGTCGACGAGGCGGGCAAGACGATGGGTGAAATCGTGAGCGCCATTCGGGGCGTGACCGACCTCGTGGCCGAGATCAGTTCAGCCAATGTCGAGCAAAGTACCGGTGTTCAACAGGTGGGTGAGGCAGTGAGCCAAATGGATCAGGCCACGCAACAAAACGCGGCCCTGGTCGAGGAGAGTGCCGCAGCTGCGGAAAGCCTGAGAGCCCAGGCGCAGCAACTCGTCGAGGTGGTCTCAGTCTTCAAGCTCGCATAAGGCGGCTTGGCGCACGCCTCTCCTGACAGCCCGTCACTCGCCAGTGCCAATACGGTGACGGGTCGCAAGAGTTCAAGCGCTCCTTAGCGCTGACGGCGGCTGATCTGCTGGAGCACATGCTGCTTGAACGCTTGTGCCAGGGGTGACAGCTTTTTGCCCGCCGGGTAAACGATGTGCCATGCCGACGGCAGCGGAAAGCCTTGCACGTCGATCACGCTCACACCGTTTTCTTTTCGGTGCCCATGCAAGGCGTGCAGCGAGACCACGCCTAGGCCCAGTCCACCTGCCACCGACTCCTTGATGGCCTCGTTACTGCCCAGTTCCAGGCGCACATCGGGGCGGAACTTCTTCTGGCGGAAAAACTGGTCTCCCGCCATGCGCGTACCCGAGCCTTTTTCTCGAAAGATGAAGCGATGCTGTGCCAGCTCATGCAGCGGCACTGCGTTGCGTCTGGCCAAAGGGTTCGAAGTGGATCCAATCACCACAATCGGGTTGGGCATGAAGGCCTCGTCACCCAGGTTCATGTCCTTGGGTGGCATGGACATGATGTACAGGTCATCCAGGTTGTCGCGCAGGCGTTGCACCACGCCGTCGCGGTTGAGGATTTCCAGTGACACGTCGATGGCCGGGTGCTGCTTGCAAAAGCTGCCGATCAAGTGCGGCATGAAATATTTGGCGGTGCTGACCACCGCGACGCGCAGCTTGCCGCGCGCCAAGCCCTTGGCAGCATCCACGGTTTGCTCGAAGGCATCCCAGCTTTGGGCAATTGCGCGGGCGGTCAGCGCCAGCTCCTGACCCACCTCGGTCAGGTAGATCCGTTTTCCTACCACTTCAAACACCGGCATACCCACGGCCACAGCCATCTCCTTGAGCTGCATCGAGGCGGTGGGCTGGGTGACGTGCATCACCTTGGCCGCTGCAGTCACGCTGCCGGTTTCGGCCAGAGCTAGAAACAGTCGCAATTGTCTGAAGCTGATATTCATAGATTTTTATCTATATCTGATAGTGTGAGAATCGATTTTATATTTGACCCTTGAAATTCTATGATCCGGTCAAGGAGCACACCATGCAAAACCTGATTGATCCTGCAATCCTCTTTTTCATCTTTGGCGTGCTGGCGGGTACCGTCAAGTCCAACCTCGAAATCCCGCCTGCCATCTCCCGCTTTCTTTCGCTTTACCTGTTGATGGCCTTGGGTCTCAAGGGCGGCTTTGCGCTGTCGCAATCGGGCCTCACGGCCAGCGTGGGCATCAGCTTAGCCGCCGCTGTTGCACTGGCAATCGTGATTCCACTGATCGGCTACTCCGTGCTGCGGCGCTTCGTGTCTGGCTTTGACGCGGCGGCTGTAGCGGCCACCTATGGCTCGGTGAGCGCGGTGACGTTTGTCACGGCGGTACAAACGCTGGAGAACCAGGGCGTGCCTTACGGTGGCCACATGGCGGCTGCGATGGCCTTGATGGAGTCACCCGCCATTATCCTGGCCGTGATCCTGGCCAATTCGCTGCGGCAAAAGTTGGCCTCGGGCGTGCCGCTGCAAGCGGGTGGCGTGGCTGCCTTGAACGGCGTAACTGCCTCTGCTCCGGGCGGGTCAGTGGGCAAGATCCTGCATGAATCCTTCACCGATGGTGCTCAGTTGCTGCTGCTAGGCGCGATGGTGATCGGGCTGATCACAGGCGACGCCGGTCAGGCCGCGATGGCCCCCTTCTCGGTGGACCTCTTCAAAGGCATGCTGGCATTTTTCCTGCTCGATATGGGCTTGATGGCCGCACGAAATCTGCCTCAGGTCAAAGGCCAATCGCCTGCGCTGATCGCCTATGCCGTGCTTGGCCCCCTGGTGCATGCCGCCCTGGCTTTAGGCCTGGCTTACATCCTGCGACTGAGCCCAGGCGATGGGGCCTTGCTCATGGTGCTGGCCGCCAGTGCGTCCTACATCGCCGTGCCCGCCGTACTGCGCACTGCCTTGCCTGAAGCCAAACCTGCGCTGTATTTCGGACTGAGCCTGGGTTTGACCTTTCCGCTGAACATTGTGCTGGGCATTCCGGCCTACCTAGCGCTGGCACAGGCGCTGCTGAAATGACGGACGCGCGCAGTGTCACTCTCGGCTCATGTCTGGTTCAATCCTCCGTACATCGGTCGGACCATTCCTTCAGTCGCCCAAGGATGTACGCCTTTTTGAAAGGCCGGCAATCTAAAGGGGGCCTTTTTGCGCCTGCTGGTTCTGTCTGCGCTTTGCGTTCCTTCAATGGGTTCTGAGCCAAATGCCCACGAAGCTGACTCCTGAATGCGGTTCAGCCCCGAATTCGCAGGCGATTGACCTGCCGGATACGGAGGCAGCCGCACCGTTTTCCAGGTTCGAGCCTCCCGCTTTCGGCGCCGCTGTCATCGCTGCGACTTCCGGGATGCTGTCGGCCTGCGGTGGTGCGGCGGGCGATGAGGCTGCAGGCGCACCCTTGGCGGCCGGCGCGAGTGGCCCGACCAGCAGCGGTGGTGTCACAGTTGGCTCGAATGTCACGAATACTGTCACTGCGGCGGTTGCCCCGCTCGACTTGCCCGGTGCCTCGCGGTTCCTGGCGCAATCCACATTCGGCGCCAGCAAGGCCGAAATCGCTCGCACCCAGCAGATGGGTGTGGATGCCTGGATCGATGAACAGTTTGCGATGCTGCCCGGCACGACCCATGTGCAGTGGCTGACGTCGAAGGGCTTCGACAATGCCTCCTTCAACTTCAGTTCGAGCGCCTTTGACAATTCCGTCTGGCGCGCATTTCTGTCAAGCCCTGACCAACTTCGACAGCGCATGGTCTTTGCGCTGTCGCAGATCCTGGTGGTCTCGATCGACGGCGTGAATTCGGCCTGGAAGTCGTTTTCGGTTGGCAATTATCTGGATGTGTTGGGCGCCAATGCCTTCGGCAATTTCCGCACGCTGCTCGAGCAGGTGACGCTGACCCCAGCGATGGGTGATTTCCTGAACATGCGAGGCAATCGCAAGGCTGATAGCACCGGTCGCTTGCCCGATGAAAACTATGCTCGCGAGCTGATGCAGCTGTTCACCATCGGCTTGTCACAGCTCAATCCAGACGGCAGCCTGCGCACGGCCGGTGGTCAGCCGCTCGACAGCTACGATCAGGATGATGTCACCGGACTCGCCCGCATTCTGACCGGCTGGGATTATCAAAGCGGCTATGACGGCACGCCGCCTCAATACATTCTGCCGATGCAGCTCTATCCGGTGCGCCATGAGACCGGTGCGTCGACTTTTCTAGATGTGACCGTGCCAAGTGGCACCGACGGCACAGCCGCGCTGCGAATCGCGCTCGATGCGCTGTTTACTCATCCGAATGTCGGCCCTTTCATCTCCCGCCAATTAATTCAGCGGCTGATCACCAGCAATCCTTCGGCGGCCTACATCGGCCGCGTCGCAGCGGTCTTTGCCAACAATGGCGCAGGTATTCGTGGTGACATGAAGTCGCTGATTCGCGCCATCCTGACCGATGCTGAGGCCCGTACCGCGCCGACCTCTATCGAGTCAGGACGCCTGGTTGAGCCGGTGCTGCGCTTTGCATTCTGGGCGCGCGCATTTGGTGTTTCATCCCCCTCAGGCGATTGGAAGCTTGGCAATCTGTCTGACCCGGCCACGCGCTTGGGGCAAAGCCCGGGACACAGTGCCAGTGTCTTCAATTTTTATCGTCCCGGTTACGTGCCGCCTAATACCGCACTGGCGGCTGCATCGCTGGTTGCCCCGGAGCTGCAGATCACAACCGAGACCAGCGTCGCGGGCTATCTGAATTTCATGCAGTCGGTCGTGGGCAATCTGGCCGGCACGACTAACAGCGACTTGATCGTCGACTATGCCGCACTGCAAGCAATAGCCAACGATCCCAATGCCCTCGCCAGCGAAGTCGAGCTGATCCTGGCTGGCAACCGCTTGAACGCGGCCAGCCGAACACTGATTCGAGAAGCCCTTGGACAGATGCCATCCGCGACATCAGCCAACCTGCTCGATCGTGTGAAAGTGGCCATCTTGCTGACACTGGCGACGCCCGAATTCATGGTTCTGCGTTAGGCCCAGACAATGAAAAATTCTGCCACTCGCCGTGAATTCATGCGCCGAACGGCCGGCCTGTCGCTCGCCGGAGCCGCTGCGCCCTGGACGCTCAATCTGGCGGCCGTCTCGCAAGCCGCAGCCCAGACCGCTGACGACTACAAAGCGCTGGTGTGCATCTTTCTGTCTGGTGGCAACGACTTTGCCAACACGGTCATTCCCTTTGATACCGCCGGCTATGGGGAATATGCCGCGATCCGACCGACACTCGCCACACCACAGACCTCGCTGATCGGCCTGAACTCGATTAACGCGCCCGACGGGCGTCGATACGCGCTCGCGCCGCAGCTCACCACCTCGCCGTCGACATCGGCGTTGACGCTCAAGTCGCTCGCTGATCTGTTCAACGGTGGGCAGCTCGGCGTGCTGCTCAATATCGGCACGCTGGTTCGCCCAACGACCAAGGCGCAATACAGAGCCAAATCGGTGGCGCTGCCACCCAAGCTTTTTTCTCACAATGACCAGACATCGTTCTGGCAGTCGTCGCGCCCTGAAGGGGGCACCGTCGGTTGGGGCGGCAGCATGGCCGACCTGATCGCCTCGGGCAATGGCAACTCGACCTTCAGCTGTATGAGTGTGTCCGGCAATGCGGTCTTTCTGGCTGGCAGCTCGACCGTGCAATACCAAGTCAGTAGCAGCGGCGCAGTTGCGGTCAACAACATTGCCCGATCGAATTCGCTCAATCCCAGGCTCTACAACTCGACGGCTGCGGCCAGGGCGCTCAAGGAGATGGTCACGGGCTATGGCGGCGCCAACCTGCTCGAGAAGGAATACACCCGTGTGGTCGCACGATCGATTGTCGCCGAGGAGTCGCTGCGTCAGGCGCTCGGAGAGCAACTTGTCACTGCCTTTGGGTCAGTTGACAGCCAAGGTAATGCGATTGCGAATCCGCTTGCAAACCAGCTCAAGATGGTCGCCCGGACCATCGAGGCGCGCAGCGGGCTGGGCGCAAAGCGTCAGGTGTTTTTCGTGAGTCTCGGTGGCTTCGATCTGCACGACGACTTGCTTCAGAGACATCCGCTTTTGCTGCAACAGGTGAACGACGCGATGTCGCAGTTCTATGCCGCGACGGTCGAGCTGGGCGTGGAGAATCAGGTGACGACCTTTACCGCGAGCGACTTCGGTCGAACCGCGATCTCAAATGGTGACGGCTCCGACCATGGCTGGGGCAGTCATCACTTCGTGATGGGGGGCGCGGTCAAGGGACGCACGCTCTTTGGCACACCGCCTGTGCTGGCGAATAACGGACCTGACGACGTGGGTCAGGGCAGGTTGTTGCCCTCAACCTCGGTTGATCAGTTGGCAGCCACACTCGCGACCTGGTTCGGCGTGTCGGGGGCTGACCTGCCGCGGGTGGTCCCCAGCATCAACAACTACTCGCAGAAGGATCTGGGTCTTTTTCTCTGACCTGACTCAGGCTTGACCATAGAGCCCAGATTCAATCAGGCCCTGGGCAATCTCATGGCCTTCTCCAGAACAGCCCGTGCAGCGGCCTCGGACTGAACGGAGGCTTCCAGGTTTGAGCGGCACAAGCCGGCCGCTTCGTAGGTCAAGTTCTCGTACAGATCAGACAAGGCCGGGAAGACATCCATCAGGCGCTTGAGCGTCTCGTCAGTTTCGATCCGCTTGAGTTCGACGATCAGCTTTTGGACGATCGACTGATACTGCGTCGCATCGACCGTACTGGATCGATCGAAGCGCTCGAGCAGTTGCGCAAGCGTAAACAGCGTCACCAGACGCGGTGGAATCTCGATGCGGGTGGTCGGTTGCATAGGTGCCTTCCCTGGGATTCGGAGAGCCGATCCTTCTGAGATGGCGCGTTGCCGCCTGTTTTCAAGTCCCTTTGGCTGATCAGGCGCCCAGCTGCATTCTGATCTGAAGCGCCAGATAGCGGGAATAGATGCGGCATTGAGCCAGGCTGCCTGCAGTGAACCACAGGCCCGGCTGAGCCGTGG
This sequence comes from uncultured Burkholderiales bacterium, assembly GCA_903923345.1. Lineage (GTDB taxonomy): Bacteria > Pseudomonadota > Gammaproteobacteria > Burkholderiales > Burkholderiaceae_E > UBA4615. The sequence goes on from CAIXXI010000363.1 coordinate 12,851, forward strand.
GGCGCCACATATTGCGAACCTCGCCGTCGTGGTCCAGACCCCAGACTTCACCGACGCGATCGGCCACCGCATCCCCCAACGCACGGCGCACCACTTCGTTCGGGTTGTAATAGCCGGTGGCGGTCACCAAAAGATCCGCGCCGATCACGGTGCCGTCCTTCATTTTCACGCCCTCGGGCACGAAGCAATCGATGTCTGAGTACTGGATGAGTCCGATCTTGCCGTCTGCGATGAGGTCAGAGCAGCCAACGTTGAAGTAATACCCGCCGCCACGGCGCAGGTACATCATCTGAAAGCCGGTGTCGTCTTCGCCTGCGGTGAGCCTGAAGCCGCTTGCCGCCAGTCGGTCGAGCAGGGGTTGATCCACCTGCTTCGAGAGGGCAGTGAAGATCTTGTAGGCCTCGAGGAGCACCGGATAGGGCATGGCGGTGGCGAGCAGGTCGCTGTCATCGATCGGCATGCCCTCGGTGTAGAGCGAATACACCCGTTGAGCCTGACGCAGGCTCACGACGTGCGTTGGGCTGCGCTGAATCATGCTCACCTTCACGCCGTGCGAATGCAGGTCCTGCGCCACATCATGGGCGCTGTTACCCGTCCCAAGCACCAGGGCGCGTTTGCCATGCCAGTGGCGTCCGTCGTTGAAGTCGCCCGAGTGCATGACCGTGCCACGGAAGTCATCGAGCCCAGGGGCTTGAACCCGTTTCGGGATGGCGCTCACGCCGCAGGCGAACACCAGGTGTCTCGGGCGAATCGTGCGGACGCTGCCGTCTGCGCGCCGGATGCTCAGCGTCCACCGATGTTCTGCTTCGTCCCAATGGCCATCGGTGAGTTCGGTCTGTGTCCAGCAGTTGATTTCGAGGCTCTCAACATAGGACTCGAACCAGTTGGCCAGTTTGTCCTTGGGGATGAACGTGGGCCAGGTCGGCGGGAAGGGCATGTAGGGCAGGTGGTTCACATGCACTTCGTTGTGCAAGGTGAGGGAGTGATAGCGCTGGCGCCAGTTGTCGCCGATGCGTGACTCGCGGTCGATGACCAGAGTGTCCACGCCTGCGGTGCTCAATCTCGCAGCGATCGAAAGCCCGGCCTGGCCGGCGCCAATGATCAGCACATCCGGATCATGGTCCACATATGCGCGAGCCTGGTTGCGGCGGTCAAGCCAGTTCTCACCACCAAATTCCCGGCTGCTGTCGAGGGCCTGCTCGCGGCTCAGGCCCCGCCGGTCATCACCGTGCAAGGCGTTGAGGGCGGTGACCAGGACCCAGGCGCGCACACCGCCTGGACCCTGAGGATCTGCGATGGCGCGCAGCACGCCCGACCCGATCCCCTGCGCGGTTCGAAAATCCAGGATGGCTTCAAGCACCTCACGGCCTGCGCGGGTGACCCAGCGCGCAGGCGTTCGACCGGCCGCAAGCGTCAACTCACCCGGAGCGCTGTGGTTGAGGCACCCTGCGAGCGTGCGAGCAATGTCGGCCTGACCGCTCACGGTGCCGATGCTGCCTGTGAAGGCAACCAGGTCGCGCCAGTGGCCGTCCGCGACGAAGAGCGCGACAGCGGCATTGACGTCCCGGCCTGCAATCGCAGCGTTGAAGGCCTGCAGCCATTCGGTGGCCGCACGGGTGGCTTCCATCGAGCCCACAGGGGCAATCGACGATGGCGCGGTGACTGCGGTGTCCATCATCTCGAACGGGGCAGCGGTGACCGCCGAGGCGGTGGCTAAGCGGGGCGCAACAGCTGACATGGTGGGGCGTCTCTGAGAAGGTGTGGAATGTCAGGAATCAGCCTATTTCCAAGTGCCGGATTTGTCGATCGAACCCCGTCGAATCTGGAGCAGGTTGTTTTCGATCTTCAAGCTTCGCCCGGCCGCGCGGCTGAGTGTCTCGACACAATCAGCAACGCCTTCTTCAGGTGATCGCCCCTTGATCAAGGATGCGACGGCGATGGCCCCTGCGTTGATCATCGGGTTGAATGGGCGACTGTTTTGGGGTGGCAACTTCGCCTGACGTATCGTTACGGTACTTGGCGTGGAGGTGCTGGATGAAGCGATTCAATTCAGTCAAATCATTCATTGCGATCCCGCCGACTAACGATCCGTACTCACATACCCATCATAACGGTCACGACACGATGAAATCGCTGCGCATCGCACTGATCCTGGTTTGGTCTCTGATGACCTGGCCCGACCCTGCCCTTGCGTCCGATCTTGCATTGAAACTGGCCTCGAGCGAGCACATCCTGCTGATCCGCCATGCCTCTGCGCCCGGTGTAGGGGATCCGCCCGGATACTCACTTGAGCGTTGTGAGACCCAGCGAGTGCTCGGCGATGATGGCAAGCGTCAGTCGGTGCGTATCGGAGACTGGCTGCGCCGACAGGGTGTTCGCACAGGGCGAGTGTTGTCGAGTGTCTGGTGCCGCTGTCAACAGACGGCCGAGCGCTTGAATTTCGGGCCGATTCAAATCGCGCCAGCGCTCGGGTCCTTCTTCGACGAACCCGACAAAGGACCGCTCCAGAATCGCCAATTGCAGCAGTTGATTGCAGGTGAACTGCCAACCAAAGCCGGCAAGGCGCTGATCCTGGTGACACACCACGTCAATATCAGAGAGTTCGTGGGAGAGAATATTGGATCGGGCGACATGGTGCTTGCGCGTGTCACACCACAAGGCACAGTGCTCGATTACCGTGTCATCCAGAGCCCCTGAAAAAGTGGCGGTTTTGACGTTCAGCGCGTGGCCATGCAGGGTGCCTCATGGCCAGATTACCCAGTGGATGTGTTCATGACTCCAATTCAATATGTCAGTCGGATGGCCAACCCTGCACTGCGGGCGCTTGCCGGAGTGCTGGCTGTGCTGTGCAGCCTGTTGCTGCCGGCTCACCCATCGGTGGCTGCCACCGATAAGCCACGCGATGCGAATTTCAGTGCGGATTGGTCGCCCGAGGACTGCGGGCTTTTCAAGCTCGAGACCCGAACCGACGAAGTGTTGTGCGGTTATGTTTCGGTACCCCTTCGACATGGCGAGGCCGACTCGCCCCGCATCCGCCTTGCGGTGGTGGTGATCCCGGCAGCAGACACTGCATCCCGTAAGCCCGATCCGCTGTTCCTTGCGCAAGGGGGTCCTGGCGGTTCAACCATTGGCGGCTTCGCTCAGGTCTTGTTGTCAGATCAGACCAAGCGGCCCGTTCTGAACCGGGATCTGGTGTTGTGGGATCAGCGTGGTACTTATTTTTCCCAGCCCAGACTGCAGTGTCGCGAGACGACCCGTTTGCCGTCGGGCGCCACGCCCGAGCAGGAGCGTGAAGCCCTGCGGCAATGCGGCAAGCGCCTGGCCACCGAGGCGGGTGACCTCTCGGCCTACAACTCGCTTGAGAATGCTCGAGATGCGGATGCAGTCAGGGCCGCACTGGGCTACGAGGCATTCAATTTTTATGGTGTTTCATACGGAACTGAACTGGGCCAGTTCCTGATGCGCGAGCGACCGCAACACCTGCGGGCTGTGATTCTCGATGCGGTTGTTCCGTTGGGCTTTAGCCTCGTTACGGATGTGCCGGCTGTGAAGCAGCGCGTCATGCAGCAATACGCAAACAGCTGTCGTGAATCCAGCGCCTGCAGCCTGGCCTATCCGGGACTGGCGGAGCGATATCTCGCGCTGTTGGACAAGCTCGACAAGTCTCCGGTCCCACTGCCGGTGGCCTCCGGGCCGCTGTTGAGCAAAGCGCGTTCGACAAAGCCTCAGGCCGAACCCGAGACGATGACTGGCCGCGACCTCGACAGCGCGCTGTTCCAATCCATTTATTCGCGCGAAGCAGTACCGCTGGTGCCATACATCATCGAGCGAGCTGAGCGCGGTGACTACAGTTTTGCGCTGAATTTCGTGCAACTCATGCGGGCCTCTCAAAGTGACATGGCCGATGGCATGTACATGGCGGTGGTGTGTTCCGAGTACGGCGACACGCCAGAGCGCGCCCTGACGTTCCCGGGTGTGATCAAGCGTCTGGCTGATGAGGCAGCCGAGGATGGTCGCCAGATTCTCGAGGTCTGCCGCGACTGGGGCGTTCGCCTGCTCGATAAATCACTGCTGGCACCGGTTCGGTCCGACATCCCCACCCTGCTCCTGTCGGGCAACTTTGATCCGATCACACCGCCCGCACACGCCGAGCGGGTTGCAGCGAACCTGACGAAGTCTCAATCCGTGACCTTTGCTCGCGGCGCTCACGGACAGGCATTCGCACTGCCCTGTGCCAATCGCCTGATTGCGGCGTTTCTGGATAACCCGGGCGCACGGGCTGCGGCGGAGTGCGCCAACGAAGCTGAGCCGGTTTTCTATGCCCCCGATCAGCTGGTGAGCCTGCCGGCCCGTGCGGGGGGCAAGAGTGCGAGCATTCAGGATCATCTGGTCGCCCTTGCAGGCCCTGCGGCTGTGGTCGGGCTGGCCTTGCTGATGCTCTTCAGCGCGGTGCCGGTCTACAGCGTCTCGGAAACCCTGCGGGTCTTCCGCGGGACGTCCTGGACCGCGCCTCAAGGGATGGCAGGACGGCTGGTGGCTGCGGCCCCCTGGATCCCGGTCCTGGCAGGCCTCACCCTGTTGGGGTTTTTGCTGTTTGCACTGATCCAGTTGGCCGGTGAAATCAGTCGCAATCAGTTCCTGCTGCTGGTGGGTGCACTGCCAATGGGTGTTCGATCACTTACCTGGCTGCTACTGCCCTATGCCGCCTGCATGCTGCTGATGACGCTGGCGATGCTGCAACTGTGGATGCATGGCGGTCGCAGCAGGCTGGGTCGGGTCTATTACACCGTGCTCGTCGTGGCCGGATGGGCGGTGTGTTTTGCGCTCATCAAGACCGGATTGTTCGGATGGTGAGCGCCTGCCGTTGATTACAGCGCTCACGCGCTGAACCGTCCGCGATCGCATTGTTTCGTTCACCCGACCGCGCGTTTCCGATCCGCCCAGTAGGGCGCACGCAGATCTCGTTTCAGCACCTTCCCGACCGGGCTGCGGGGCAGGGACTCGATGAAGTCGACCGACTTGGGCGCCTTCATTGAACCGATGAGGTCTTTGGTCCAGGCGATCATCTCCTGCTCGGTGGCCAAGGTGCCCGGTTTGAGCTGGATACAGGCCTTGACCGCTTCGCCCCACTTTTCGTCGGGCACGCCGATCACCGCACAGTCTTGCACCGCCGGATGTTTCATCAGCGCGCTTTCGACTTCGAACGGAAAGATGTTGAAGCCGCCACTGATGATGAGGTCGCGCTTTCGGTCGGTGATGTAAAAGTAGCCATCGGCATCGCGTTTGCCGATGTCGCCGGTGTGATGCCAGTTGAACTGCTGGATCTCCGCGCTGGCGGCCGGATCGTCCAGATAGCCATCCATGACGGTCGGGCCGCGCATGACCACTTCGCCGCTTGCGTCCGCTTCGAGGATGTGTCCGTCCGCGTCCATGATTTCCATCGCCTCGACGATGACCGTCGGCCGCCCGCATGACAGCAATCGGTGACGCTTTTCCGGGTCGTTCACCGCCTCGGCCATTTCCGAAGGCGACATGAACGTCGTCGGGAAGCCCGACTCGGTCTGGCCAAAGGCCTGGCACACCACCGGTCCGAAGCGATGCACGGCCTCCACGATCTTCTCGGGCGCGAACGGCGAGGCAGCCGCGATCAGGTAACGCAATGAAGAAAAGTCGGCCGTCGCCGTTTTGGGATGGGCCAGCAGGACATAAATCAGCGTGGGCGGCAGAAAGAGCGTGGTGACGCGCTCGCGCTCGATGATGTCGATCATGGCCGCTACATCGGGTGTCGACATCATGATGGTCGTGCCGGCGAACTGCCCCATGCCCAGCGCAACGAATCCCCCGGCATGGGTGATCGGTGCAACCGCCAGATTCACCGGTGGCTCATCGAAGTGCAGGCAAGTGGACCAAGCCATCACATTGGTGAGCAGGAACCGGTTGGAAGCAACCGTCAGTTTGGACCGCCCGGTTGTGCCACCGGTCGCGCCCTGAAAGCCCTGGGCGTCCTCAGGCGCCCGGAAGTCGAGGGGGGAATCATCGACATCACCCAACCATTCATCGAGCGAGGCAGCCGTGGTGTC
>CAIXXI010000364.1 GCA_903923345.1 uncultured Burkholderiales bacterium
GCTCGAAGAGCACAAAGGCCACCAGCACCAGCCCGTAGATCACCGCCTGCAAGCCTGCGGCACCGCCGATCGCCTCGGGCAGGTAGTCTTTGCCCAGTGCAATGAGCTGGGGCATGGTGATCAGGAAGATCGCACCCAGAAATGCGCCATGAACAAAGCCAAGACCGCCCACGACGACCAGCAGGAGCAGGTCAATTGACTGGATGAGGCTGAACTGGTCGGGCGAGATGAACCGCATCTTGTGTGCGTACAGGGCGCCGGCCACACCGGCCATCGCGGCTGAAATCGCAAAGGCAAGGCCTTTGTACCAGGCAAGGTTGATACCCATGCTCTGCGCCGAGATTTCGGAGTCCCGGATCGCAACGAATGCGCGGCCCGTCGGTGCACGCAGGAGGTTCAGCACGAGCAGCGTCACACCGATGCACAGGGCCAGACACAGGTAGTAAAACGAGGTGTCGGTGTCGAGCTTGAATCCGAACAACTGGGGCGCACTGACGCTCAGGCCGGCATTGCCGCCGGTCACATCCTCCCAGCGTGCAAACACTTCCTCGACGATGAAGCCAAAGGCCAGGGTGGCAATTCCCAGATAAATGCCCTTAACACGCAGTGCCGGAACGCTCACGATCACACCGACGGCTGCAGACAGCACGGTGCCGACTGCCAGCGCTACGAAGAACGGCACGCCATGGTTGGTGAGGTAAGCCTGCGCGTAGGCCCCCACGCCCATGAAGGCTGCGTGGCCGATCGAGACTTGCCCGGTGTAGCCCGCGAGCAGCATCAGGCCCAGCCCGACGATCGAATAGATCAGTACGAAACTGAGTTGCGCGAGCCAGTATTCAGCCAGCAAAAACGGCGCGGCCAGCAGCACTGCAACCAGCAAGCCGTACCAGAACCGATGGCCCTCATGCTTGGCCAGCGAAATGTCCTGCTCGTAGGCGGTCTTGAAGGTGAATCGCATCGATCAGACCTTCTTGCGCAGTTTTTCGCCGAACAAACCATTCGGCTTGAACCACAGCATCAGCAACACGACGATGTAGGGCGCGATGTCCTTGAAGCCTGTGGGCAGATAAAAACCAGACAGGGACTCGACGATGCCGATGATCAGCCCCCCCACGATTGCGCCGGGCAGGCTGCCAAAGCCACCGACCACAGCGGCCGGAAAGGCTTTCAGGCCGATGTATCCCATGTTCACATGCACGAAGGTGATCGGTGCAAGCAGCAATCCGGCCACGGCAGCCACCGCGGCAGCCAGCGCCCAGACCAGACCGTTGAGCTTCTGCACCGGAATGCCCATGTAGTAGGCGGCCAACTGGTTCTGCGATGACGCCTGCATGGCGATGCCCACCGTGGTGAAGCGAAACACCGCATAGAGCACGGCGCACAGCAAAGCGGTTGCGCCGATGATGACCAGTTGTTCGACCGACAACAGCAAGCCTCCGGCCGACAGGACCTGATCCTTGAACGGGACGGGCAGGGTATGGGTTTCGGTGCCGATGCCGGGGATCATGGTGATCAGACCCCGAAGGATGTAAGCGATGCCGATGGTCAGCATCACAATGGTGAATTGCGGCTGGCCGAGAATTGGACGAATGACCAGGCGCTCGATGAACAGCCCGAACAGGCCCATCGCCACGATGGCACTCAGGATGGCCAGCCAGAACGGAAATCCGAGCATGGTCATCGCTGCAAGCCCAATGAAGCCGCCCAGCATCATCAGGTCGCCCTGTACGAAACTGACGGTTTCAGTCGCCTTGTAGATGAGTACGAAGCCCAGAGCGATCAGCCCGTAAATGCAACCTTGGGCGATCCCGCTGATGATCAGCTGGATGAACTGCAAGATGGTCTCTTGTAATGTGTTTTGACTGCTGGGCGGAATTTAGCACGGCAGATGGCCTCCGAAGCAAGTCCATTTTCAACCCGACCTCTCACCACAAAGCGGATCCAAGCTCCGATGAATGATTCAAAGCGCACGGAACAGTCGTCGTTCAGGCCGGGTTTGATCTTCTGGCGCCTGCTTCGAGCAGCTATTGTTTTCGTGCTCGGTGCAGTGACAGTGATTGCACTGGGCGATGTCATGTACTCCAGCACGCTCGGTGAGTTGCGGCCCTGGCACACCGCTCGCCTCGAGCAGGAATTCGATGCTTCAAAGGCAGTCAAGGGGTACGACTTTTCGAGCTACCGCGAGCAGGAGACTCGGCTGTTCGATGAGGTTCGCAGCCTGTCTAAAGCGGGATTCGATGAAAGTCTGGATGCACCGGTGAGCCGCTTTTCAGCGGATGGCGGGCCGTATCGAAAGCGCGTGCCGGGCGACTGGAATCGCAGCTATGTGCTCAAGGCTCAGCCGCAGCGCGGCGTTGCGCTGCTGGTGCATGGACTGTCGGATTCACCGTATTCATTGCGTCCGATCGCACAGGTCTTGCACGATGCAGGGATCACCGTCTACGGATTGCGATTGCCCGGACACGGCACGATTCCGGCGGGTCTTGATTCGATCGAGTGGAAGGACTGGCTTGCGGCGGTGCAACTGAGCGTGGAGTCGATCAGGAAGGATCATCCTGACACCCCGTTCTGGTATGTCGGCTATTCCACTGGCGCAACCCTCGGCCTGAAGCACTCGGTGGATGCCATTGCGGCGGGGCGCAAGGATCTGCTGCCCAACAGGATGTTTCTGCTCTCACCTGCTCTGGGTGTCACGCCGCTTGCACCGCTTGCGAATCTGCAGCGCATCGTCAGCCGATGGGGCGTCGCGCAAAAGGCGCGCTGGAGCAACATCGATCTCGAACTCGATCCCTACAAGTACGCGTCATTTGCCAAGAATGCCGGGGCGCAGATCGGTTGGCTGTGTCGCGCACTGGACCACGATTTGTCGCGCATGGCACGGGATGGTTCAATCGAGCAGTTGCCCCCGGTGACCACCTATCAGTCCCTGGTGGATGCGACTGTGCGGGTGCAGGATCTGGCGGGTGGCCTGTATGGCCGTCTGAAGCATCGGGGTGATGCAAACGACCGATCGGCAGAAAGCGAACTGGTGCTCTTTGACTTGAATCGAACTGCGGGTATCGAGCCGTTGCTGTCATTTTCGCCCAAGGCCGTCTCGGATGCCTTTGCCAAAGCCCCACGCCGCGACTTTCGCCTGATCATGGTCGGCAATGTGGGGGGCGCCGATACGATCTCAGCCAGCGTGCTGGAGCGAGGCCAGACGGAGGCGGTGGTCAAACCCTTGCCCTATACCTGGCCGGACGGTGTGTATTCCCTGTCGCACATGGCGGTGCCCTTTCCTCTGGACGATCCGATCTATGGTCTGAGAGCGCCGAAATTCCCGGACCGCTTGCCATCGCTTGGCCAGTTTGTGCTGCGTGGCGAACGCGGTGCCATTGCCATGGCACCTGCCGACCAGTTGCGAATGAAGTCCAATCCCTTCTTTGACCTGATGAAGGCCCATCTGCTGGAGTCGGTTGCACCGGTCAGGCCTTAGTGCCTGCCAGGGCCAGGGTTCAGTGCGATTGCGGCTCGAAGCGATGCGCCGCCCTCGCGAGCGTGCGTTTCAACAGTTTGTAGACGTCGGGGTCGAAGGGCTGCAGCCCGTGCTCTGACACTTCACACCACTGGTCAAAGCGGTGCTGTTCGGTGAGGCCCGACTCGGCGTCGTGCTCGGTGAGGGTCACCGGGCCGTCGAACGGCCAGGCTGGAAAGCGCATGGACTGCATGGCCTCAAGCAGACGCTGATGATGGTCTGCGGCTGATTCAGTTCCCACGCACAGCCCGGCACAGCGCCTGACCTGGTGAGAAAAGCAGGCACCTTCACGGCTGGGCAGCCCCAGCGCGTGATCGCACAAGCGGTGCTCCCGACCCAGGGCGGACAACGCAGCACGGGCACTGGCTTTGCTGCCGAAGGGGCCATAGAGCTCATGCAGCGCATGGCCCGCTTGTGCTTGGCTCAGACTCAGGAAACGCGGCGTCTTGCCGGGGGTTTCCGGGTTCAGAAAGCACAGGGTGTCGCGCTTGCGCAGCGCGATGTTATGCAGTGGTGCGAAGGCTTTGATGGCGCGCATTTCTCGAAGCAGGGCGCTGAACTCGCCGGCGCAAGGGCGGTGCTCGATTGCATGGACTTCGCTTGCGAGCCGTGCGTCGTTGGCATTGCGGCTGTCTGCATAAAAGTGCGCCCGGACGCGCTCGCGAAGGTTCTTCGCCTTGCCGATGTACAGCGCCTGGCCTCCGGGGCCCATGAAGGTGTACACGCCAGGTGACTCGGGCAAGGCATCAAGCGAGGCCGGGGCCAGATTGGGCGGCGTGGCCGGTTGCTTCAACAACTCTCGGATGGCCGATTCAACCAAGCCGGGATCTTCTTCACGCCACAGGGTTTGCAGGAACTGGTGAATCAGACGTGCATCGCCCAATGCACGATGACGGTCTGCGGCCTGCAGCCGATGACGGCTCACCAGGGCGTCGAGTCGGTGCGAACTGTGCTGTGGAAACAGCCTTCTGGACAACCTGACGGTGCACAGGACATCTGCGGTGAAGGACTGGCCGGCCCGACGGAATTCGGCCTTGATGAATCCGTAGTCAAAGCGGGCATTGTGGGCCACGAAGACGCGGCCCTGCAGCCGCGAGGCAATCTCGGGCAGCAGCGTCTCGAAGCGCGGTGCGCCCTTGACCATGGCCTGCGTGATACCAGTGAGCGATTGAATTTCCGGGGGGATGAGGCGATCGGGGTTGACCAGCGAGGACCACTCCTCGACGAGCTGGTCGCCATCGACGAGGAGGATGCCGACCTCGGTGACGCGGTCATCGGAGGGGCTGACGCCGCAGGTTTCGAGGTCGACGAAGGCGTAACGGCGTGGAGTCATCCGCTGATGATCCAGACTGGCAGGCTCAGTGGGTGAGCCTGCTCAGGGCAGAACCGAGATCAGGCACCGGCTTGCGCTGTGGCTTGAGGCAGGCGCTCTTCGCGGATGGGCAGATGCACCAGCGCTGCGAAGACTGCCAGCATGATGTCGATGTACCAGATCCAATCGTATGAGCCGGTTGCCTGAAAGGCCACACCACCCAGCCATGCTCCCAGGAAGCCGCCGACCTGATGGCTGAGCATGACCAGACCGAAGAGCGTGGACATGTAGCGGGCACCGTGCAGTTTCGCGACCAGTCCGGCGGTGGGCGCCACGGTGGCGAGGTAGGTCAGGCCGATCACGATTGAAAAGATCATCAGGACGGTCACGGTCTTGGGTGCCAGTACGAACAGCAGCACGGCCACGCCTCGTGTGGCATACAGCGCCGAGAGCATGTACTTCATGCGGTAGCGGCCGATCGCCCAGCCGGTGGCCAGCGTGCCAAGGATGTTGAACAGGCCGACGACCGCCAGCGACCAGGCGCCCACTTCGGGAGACAGCCCGCACGCAGCCACGACGCCCGGCATGTGGGTGGCGATGAAGGCGACATGAAAACCGCACACGAAAAAACCGGCAGACAACAGCAGGTAGCTTCGATCGCGGGCTGCGCGCTCGATGGCTTCGCTCAACGTGCCCTCGGCTGCAGTGGGTGGCGCAATGGCACCGCCCGTCCTGAATGCTGCGGACAATGGCATGGCCAGCAAAGTGAGCAGGGACAGGCCCCACAGCGCAGCCATCCAGCCCATCCCGCTGATCATCGTCTGAGTGAGCGGAATGATCACGAATTGACCCATGGACCCGCCCGCACCCACGATGCTGTTGGCCATGCCACGATGCGCGAGGTCGATGCGCTTGGTGACAGCACCCATCATCACCGACGGGCCGAGTGCGCCCGCACCGCCTGCGCTCAGGATTCCGATGCTCAGAATCAGCATGGGCAGCGCGGTTGCAAACGGGATCAGCGCTGTGCCGATTGCGATCATGAGGCAGCCGGTCAGCATGACCCGGACACTGCCGTAGCGATCCGCAAAGCCGCCTGCGATCGGTTGCACGATGCCCCACCACAGCTGCCCGATGGCAAAGGCCAGGCTGATCGTGGCGATGCCCAACCCGGTCTGGGTGTTCAGCGTGCCCAGAAAAAGCGACAGCGATTGGCGGCTTCCAAGCGAAACAGCCATCAGCGCGCCTGCACACAGAACCATGGGCAGCCAGGAGGGCAGGGTGCTGCGGCGATCAGTCATGAATGCTTGTACCTGCAAGTATTGGCAGAGTGTAACAGCACCTCAAGGCTGATTCTGAAGCTTCAGGATTCGGTCGATGCGCTCCTCGACAGTGGCATCGCTGCCGCCTTTCCATTGCAGCACCTGCAACACCACGCCGGACGCGTCGCGGGGTCGCAGCACGACTTCGCTGCGATTGCTGAACTCGTCCCTCAAGGGGATCTTGTAGCCCTTGCCCTCAACTTCCTCGATGAATTCCGCGAGGTTGTCGACTTCCAGGCCCATGTGGTGCAGGCCTTCGCCATGTTTGTCGATGTGCTGGTTGATGAAGCCATCAGCTTCGAGCGACTGCACGAGCGACAGCACGTTCTCGCCGATCTGCATGTAGGCGACCTTGACCATGCCGGCCTTCTCTTTCAGGACTTCGGTGCGGATGTGCACGGCGTTGAGCAGTTTTTTGTATTGCTCGGTGGCCTGATCGCAGTCGCGCACTGCAATGGCCACATGGTCGATGCGCTTGATGCTCGCCATTTTTTGACTCCTCCTGAATGGGACTCCGCAGTATAGTCGTCGCACGTCGGTGCACCCGGAGGGCGATGCACCCGCACAGGAGACCCCCATGAGTTATGAAGCGCCGTTTGCCGGGCTGAAGGTGATCGACCTGAGTCAGGGCATCGCAGGCCCGTATTGCGCCATGCTGCTGGCTCAACAGGGCGCGCAGGTTATCAAGGTTGAAAGTCCGGGAGATGGTGACTGGAGCCGGGTGCTCGGTGTGCGCTATGGCGATCACACCGCGTTTTCGATCATCGGTAATCTCGGCAAACGCAGTGTGGCGATCGACCTCAAGCAGGAAGACGGCAAGGCCGTGCTGTGGAAGCTGATCGAGGGCGCCGATGTGTTCATCGAAGGGTTTCGTCCGGGTGTGATCAAGCGACTGGGGTTCGACTATGAAGCGGTCAGTGCCCGCGAGCCGCGGATTCTGTATCTGTCGATCTCGGGCTTCGGTCAGAGCGGGCCTCTGGTGGATCGACCCGCAATGGATCCGGTGCTGCAGGCCTTCACCGGCCTGACGGCCGAGAATCAGGGCGAAGATGGTATTCCGCATCGGGTGCCTGTAATTCCGGTCGACATGGTGACCTCGCTGTATGCCTTCGCTGCGGTGTCATCGGCACTGCATGCGCGACGCGACGAAGCGCGAGGCCGCTATCTGGATGCCAGCCTGATGCAGGGCGCAACCGGATTGCAGGCAATTCGCATGATGTCGTCGATTCTCGAAGGGGGCGTGGTGCGGCCAGGCGGCACACCGGCAGGCATCTTTCGTACATCGGACGGATGGATCTCGATCACCACGATCCATGACCGGGATTGGCTGGCGCTGTGCGAGGCGATCGACCGTCCGGACCTGGCGGCACAACAGCGTTATGAAAAGGTGGCAGACCGCTATGCGCAGGAGGCTGAACTGATGGGTCTGCTGCGTCCGATCATCGCGGCCGAATCAGTCTCATATTGGTCGCAGCGCCTGGCCAAAGCCAATGTCATGCACGAGCGGGTCAATCGGTATGCGGACTTTCTGCAGGAGCCGCAGGTCACTCAGACCGGTTTAATCGCCTGGCTCGAACAGGCGGGCGTGCCGCGCGCTGTGCCGGTGGGTAACCTGCCCGGCATCGCACGGTTTGAGAGCGGCTCGGCCCTGGCCACCTCGCCCACGGTTGGGCAACACACCACCGAAGTGCTGCGAGAGGCTGGGTTCAGCGACCCGGAGATCGAGCACCTTGAAACCAGGGGACTGATCGACACGGGCCGCTGAGCCGCTCAGATCGGAGGCGTCACCAGCGCTCCATCCAGGGCCTCAGGTCGAGTTCGTGGGTCCAGGCTGAACGGTGCTGGCAATGCAGGTGCCAGTAGTTCTCGGCGATGGCTTCCGGATTCAGGATGCCATCCTGGGGCTTGAGGCTTGCATAGCGCTCCGGATTGCGCTCCTGGATGAAGGCGGTGTCGATGCCGCCATCGATCACTACATGGGCCACATGAATGTTCTTCGGGCCCAGCTCGCGCGCCATGCTCTGGGCCACTGCGCGCAGCGCGTGTTTACCGGCAGCAAAGGCTGAAAAGCCCGAGCCGCCGCGCAGGCTGGCGGTGGCGCCCGTAAAAAGGATGGTGCCGCGACCACGCGCCTGCATGACCTTGGCGGCTTCGCGCGCGTTGAGAAAGCCCGACAGGCAGGACATTTCCCAGACCTTGCGGAACACGCGCTCGGTGGTCTCGGCAATCGGGAAATTCACATTGCCGCCGATGTTGAAGACCAGCACTTCGATTGGGCCGATATCGCGCTCGATGCTTTCGAACAGCGACACCACCTGTGCTTCGACTCGGGCGTCGCTGCCAAAGCCGTGTGCCTCGCCGCCTGCGGCACGGATCTGCTCGAGCAAGGGGGTCAGCGGCTCGAGGGTGCGTCGGGTCACGCAGGTCACGAAGCCTTCGCGTGCAAAGCGTCGTGCGATCGCTCCGCCGGTGGCATCCCCTGCGCCCACGACCAAGGCGACTTTTCGTTCACTCATTTGGGTCTCCTGGAATCATCAGCCGATACTATAGGAGCACCCTATCGACTGGAGACATCATGGCCGGGCCACTTGCCGGAATTCGCGTCATCGACCTCACCACGGTCGTCTCGGGGCCTGTCAGCACCGTGCTGTTGGCCGATCAGGGCGCTGATGTCATCAAGGTCGAGCCTCCCGGGGGGGACATTGCCCGGCGCACCGCAGGCCATGGCGAGTTCACTGCGATGTTCGTGTCCTGTAATCGGGGCAAGCGATCGCTGGCCCTGGATCTCAAGCAAGCGGCTGCACTCGATGTGTTGCGTCGCCTGATTTCGAGTGCCGATGTGCTGGTCCAGAATTTTCGCCCCGGGACGATGGAGCGCTTCGGCCTGGATGAGCAGACCATTCGCGCGCTCAATCCGCGCATCGTCTATCTCTCGATTTCCGGCGTCGGCAACAGTGGCCCCTAC
>CAIXXI010000365.1 GCA_903923345.1 uncultured Burkholderiales bacterium
CCGGCCCGAGTATCGAATCGGGCCAGTGGCCCAGAAACAGCGGTCGGGCGAGATGGACCGCTGCGGTCAGTGGCAGCACTTCACACACGGGCTGGATCCAGGCGGGGAGTTGCGACAAGGGGAAGTAGACGCCCGAAAGGAATCCCATCGGGGTCAACACCAGCGTGAAGTAGTAGGAGAAGAAATCGTAGCCCTGAGCCAGAGCGTTGACGCACAGCCCGATGGCGGAAAACGCCAGGCCGGTGAGCAGGATCACCGGCACCACAGCGATCAGCGTCGGTTCGCGTGAAATGCCCAGGGCCATTGCCACCGCAATGATCGCGATGCCGGAGAGGCATCCTTTGAGCGCCGCCCAGATCCATTCAGCCGCCAGCACATCGTCCAGCAACAAAGGGGCATTGAACAGGGATTCCCAGGTCTTCTGGACATGCATGCGCGAGAAGGCCGAATACAGTGACTCGAAGCTGGCGGCCATCATCGTGCTCATGCACACCGAGCCCCCCGCCAGAAACACGATATACGGCACGCCCTGCACATCTGACAGCAAGGCGCCCAGGCCGTAGCCGAATGCCACCAGGGTGATCAGTGGATCGGCCACATTCGCCAGCAGGCTGGGCAGTGCCAGCTTGCGCCAGACCATGGCATGGCGGCGCAAGACCGGAATCAGCCTGAGGCTCAGGACGGGCAGCGCATAGCGCCTGGCCGCGGCCGATCGATGGGCAGCGCTCGGCGTCGCGATGTCGGTGTCCATCATCTGCGGCAGATCCAGTTCGGGGTCGGCGGTCTAGTCACGCAGATCGCGTCCAGTCAGCTTGAGAAAGACATCCTCGAGATTCGCTGGGCGATGCAGCGTGCGCAGGTCGGTGCGATGTTGCAGGGAGGCGAGTGCCTGCCCGGCATCGCGACAATACGCGAAGGTCGTCTCACCCACGGTCTCAAGGCGGTCACATCCGAAGCCAAGCGCCTCACGCGCCCAATCAGCACGGCCTTTGCCATGCACCTCGATCACATGCGGCTCGATTTCAGTGGCAATCAGGTGTGCGGGCGCGGCCTCGGCGATCGGTCGGCCGTTGTCGACAATCGCAAGTCGGTCGCACAGGCGCTCGGCCTCATCCATGAAATGGGTGGTCAGCACGATCGTCTTGCCCTGGGCGAGCAGCCGTTTGAGCCGTTCCCAGATCAGATGCCGGGCCTGCGGGTCGAGCCCGGTGGTCGGTTCGTCCAGAAACAGCACCTGCGGATCATTGATCAGTGCACGGGCCATCGTGAGGCGCCGCTTCATGCCACCCGAGAGCGTCTGGATACGGGCATCGCGCTTGTTGCCGAGCTGCGCGAATTCAAGTAGCCCGTCGATCCGGCTGCGGGTGACCGAATCGGACTGACCGAAATAGCGACCAAACACCAGCAGGTTCTCTGCGACGGTGAAGTCCGGATCGAGCGGATCGTTTTGCGGCACCACGCCCACACGGGCGCGGGCCTCACGGGCGCGGGCTGGAATGGGTTCGCCGAGCAACTCGATGCGACCGGCATCGGGTTCCATCAGGCCCAGGGCCAGCTTGAGGGTCGTGCTCTTGCCGGCCCCATTCGGGCCGAGCAGCCCGAAGCATTCACCCGGAGCCACCGAAAAGCCAACGCCGTCGACCGCACGATGGCTCCCGAAAGTCTTGACGAGCCCCTCGATGTTCAGAACCGACTGCATCCTCGCCTCTCAAATGAAAAGCGGCGCTCAGGGAGCGCCGCACTTTCGTTCGACTGATCCGGTGAATGGCACTCCGAACAGGAGACCCTCTGACCGATCAGCTTGCAGCCGGTTCGCTCGCAACCACTTCGGCGCCCTCGGGACGATCCATCAGTTCGACCAATGCCATCGGCGCATTGTCGCCGATCCGGAAGCCGAACTTGAGGATGCGGAGGTAGCCGCCGTTTCGCTTGGCGTAACGCGGGCCGAGCTCATTGAAGACCTTGACCACGATCTCGCGATCGCGAAGGCGATCAAACGCAAGACGGCGGTTGGCCAGCGAAGGCTTCTTGCCCAGGGTGATGATCGGCTCAACCACACGGCGCAATTCCTTGGCCTTGGGCAGCGTGGTTTTGATCATCTCGTGCCGCAGCAGCGAGACGGTCATGTTCCTCAGCATCGCCTCGCGGTGGCTGCTGGTGCGGTTGAGTTTTCGAAGTCCGTGACGGTGACGCATGATTCAGATTCCTTGATATCCGGCAGCGCGATCAGGGCCGATCGAGACCGGCCGGCGGCCAGTTTTCGAGGCGCATCCCGAGCGTGAGCCCACGGGAGGCGAGCACTTCCTTGATCTCGTTGAGCGACTTGCGACCCAGATTCGGGGTCTTGAGCAATTCGTTCTCGGTCCGCTGGATCAGATCGCCAATGTAGAAAATGTTTTCAGCTTTCAGGCAGTTGGCCGATCGCACGGTCAATTCGAGATCGTCCACCGGGCGCAGCAGGATCGGGTCGATCTGAGCCGAACGCCCCAGCGTGCTCGGTCCGCCAATCAGACCCGGGGTCAGTCCGCCACCGATCAGGTCGCTGACGGGCTCTGCGCCTTCGAGGGCGGCGAACACCGACAGTTGTTCGACCAGAATACGGGCCGCCTGACGAACCGCTTCCTCCGGCGAGATCACGCCATTGGTCTCGACATCGATCAGGAGCTTGTCGAGGTCGGTCCGGTTCTCAACGCGCGCGCTCTCAACGGCATAGCTCACGCGACGCACCGGCGAGAACGAGGCATCCAGCACGATGCGGCCGATTGCCTTGGAGTCGGTCAGGTTGCGCAGGGTGCCGGGCACATAGCCACGGCCCTTCTCGACCTTGATCTGCATGTCGAGCTTGCCGCCTTGGGTCAGGTTGGCGATGACATGCCCACCGTTGACCAGCTCGACGTCATGCGGCAGATCGATATCCGATGCGAGCACCGGCCCAGCACTGTCCTTGCGCAAGGTCAGGAAGACATCGTCGCGGTTGTGCAGTTTGAAGACGATGCCCTTGAGGTTCAGGAGCAGGTCGACGACATCCTCGCGCAATCCATCAATGGTCGAGTACTCGTGCACAACGCCGGTGATCTGCACTTCGGTCGGCGCATAGCCGATCATCGAAGACAGCAGCACGCGACGCAATGCGTTGCCCAGAGTGTGGCCATAGCCACGCTCGAACGGTTCCATGACCACGCGGGCGTGGGAGGGACCGAGTTGCTCGACCTCGACGATACGGGGCTTCAACAAAGCAGTCTGCATGTAATGGGTCCCTCGATTAGCGCGAGTACAACTCGACGATCAGGCTTTCGTTGATGTCGGCAGCAATGTCCGAGCGCTCGGGCACGGACTTGAAGATGCCTTCCATCTTGGTTTTGTCCACCGAGACCCAGGCGGGAAAACCACTTTGTTCGGCCAGGCTCAGCGAGTCCTGCACACGCACCTGCTTCTTGGCCTTCTCGCGAATGGTGACCACGTCATTGGGGCGCACCTGAGCCGACGGGATGTTCACCGTCTGACCATTGATCGCGATGGCCTTGTGGCTGACCAGCTGACGGGCCTCGGCGCGGGTCGAAGCCAGACCCATGCGGTAGACGACGTTATCGAGTCGGCATTCGAGCAGTGCCAGCAGATTCGCGCCGGTGTTGCCACGGCGGCGCTCGGCTTCAGCGAAATAGCGGCGGAACTGACGCTCAAGCACGCCGTACATCCGCTTGACCTTCTGCTTCTCACGAAGCTGAAGGCCGTAGTCGGAAGTGCGTGAGCCTGAAGTCCGTCCATGCTGGCCGGGCTTGCTGTCGAGCTTGCACTTGTCGGCCAATGAGCGGCGGGCGCTCTTGAGGAAAAGATCTGTCCCTTCGCGGCGGGACAGCTTGGCTTTGGGTCCGGTGTAACGTGCCACGTGTTCTCTCTCTTACTTACGCAGACAACGCTGCGGTTAGTCCGCCCAGTACATCGAAATCGATGGGGCGAACGGTGGGCTTGTTAGCGACGAATCAGATTCGACGCTTCTTCGGCGGCCGGCAGCCGTTGTGCGGCACCGGTGTCACGTCGGCAATCGACATGATCTTGATACCCAGGGCGTTGAGCGCCCGCACCGACGACTCGCGACCGGGGCCGGGGCCCTTGATGCGCACGTCGAGGTTGCGGATGCCCTGTTCCTGGGCGGCACGACCTGCGGTCTCGGCAGCAACCTGTGCGGCAAACGGTGTGGATTTGCGCGAGCCCTTGAAGCCCGCACCACCCGAGGTTGCCCACGAAAGGGCGTTGCCCTGCCGATCAGTGATCGTGATGATGGTGTTGTTGAACGAAGCGTGAACGTGCGCAATGCCGTCCGAGACGTTCTTCTTGACCTTCTTGCGGACCCGGTTGCCCTGCGAGGAGCCCTGCTTCTGTGTGGCCATGTTCGATCTGTCCGTGTGTTCGGTTTATTTCTTGAGCGCGATGCCGGCCTTGCGCGGTCCCTTGCGGGTCCGGGCATTGGTCTTGGTGCGCTGACCGCGCAGGGGCAGACCCCGGCGATGACGCACGCCGCGGTAGCAGCCCAGGTCCATCAGCCGCTTGATCGACATCGTCACCTCGCGGCGAAGGTCGCCTTCGATGGTGAAGCGGTTGATCTGGTCGCGCAGTTTCTCGAGTTCGGCGTCGCTCAGGTCCTTGACTTTTTTGGTCAGGGGCACACCCGCAGCTTCGCAAATTGCGCGAGCGCGAGGACGGCCGATGCCGAAAATAGCCGTCAGGCCAATCTCGGCGTGCTGACGGTCTGGGATGTTGATGCCCGCAATACGTGCCATGCGAATCCTCTTCAGCCTTGACGCTGCTTGTGACGCGGATCAGCGCAGATCACGCGGACCACGCCGTTACGCTTGATGATCTTGCACTTGCGGCAGATCTTCTTGACGCTTGCCAATACCTTCATTTCATTCCTCTGTGCGCTTGACTGCGCGCAATGCCCTACTACCCTGCCCGTTTGGATCCGAAACGCTGATCACTTGGCCCTGAACACGATCCGTGCTCGGGACAGGTCATACGGCGTCAGTTCCACTGTCACTTTGTCGCCCGGCAGGATGCGGATGTAGTGCATCCGCATCTTTCCGGAGATATGCCCCAACACAACATGCCCGTTCTCCAGCTTCACGCGAAAGGTCGCGTTGGGGAGGTTTTCCATTACCTCGCCCTGCATCTGGATCACATCGTCTTTCGACATCCGGTTCCCTTATGGCTCAACGAATGGGCGGTGTGCCCGCGCCCTTGAAGTTGGTCTTCTTCAAGAGGCTCTCGTATTGGTGCGACATCAGGTAGGCCTGCACCTGAGACATGAAATCCATGGTGACCACCACGATGATCAGCAGTGATGTGCCACCGAAATAGAACGGAACATTCCAGCGCAGCACCAGAAATTCAGGCAGCAGACAGACCAGCGTGATGTAGACCGCGCCGGCCAGCGTCAGACGCATCAGGATCTTGTCGACGTACTTGGCCGTCTGTTCGCCCGGACGAATGCCTGGAACAAAGGCGCCGCTCTTTTTCAGGTTGTCTGCGGTCTCGCGGCTGTTGAACACCAGCGCGGTGTAAAAGAAGCAGAAGAAAACGATCGCCAATGCATACAGCGCGATGTACACCGGCTGACCCGGTGACAAGGTGGCTGCCAGGTC
The DNA here is from genome assembly GCA_903923345.1 of uncultured Burkholderiales bacterium. Classification (GTDB taxonomy): domain Bacteria; phylum Pseudomonadota; class Gammaproteobacteria; order Burkholderiales; family Burkholderiaceae_E; genus UBA4615. Next base: position 5,640 of record CAIXXI010000365.1, read on the forward strand.
CTTGATGAAGCGGATCACCGGGTTGCTCGAATCGCCTGAGGTGAACCACTGCGCGGCGGTTGCGGGGAACAGGATGATCGAGGACGCGAAGATCGGCGGGATAACGCCAGCCATGTTCAGTTTCAGGGGCAGGTACGAGCTCTGACCACCGTAGACCTTGTTACCAACCTGTCGCTTGGCGTAATTGATGGTGATTCGGCGCTGTCCACGCTCGACGAACACCACGAAAGCGGTGACCAGCACGACCAGTGCGACGATGATCAGGGCAACAAAGGGGCTCATCGAGCCGTTGCGCACCAGCTCACCCATGCCAGCGATAGCGCCAGGCAGACCGGCTGCGATACCGGCGAAGATGATGATTGAAATGCCGTTGCCGAGACCACGCTCGGTGATCTGCTCACCCAGCCACATCAGGAACATGGTGCCGGTGACTAGGGACACAGCCGCAGTGAAGCGGAACATGATGCCGGGGTCTATCACCAATCCAGGCTGAGCTTCCAGCGCCATGCTGATACCGAAGGCCTGGAAGGTGGCCAGCGCCAAGGTGAACCAGCGGGTGTACTGGGTGGTCTTGCGACGGCCGGCTTCGCCTTCCTTCTTGAGGGCTTCGAGCTGAGGCACGACAACGCCGAGCAGCTGCATGATGATCGATGCCGAGATGTACGGCATGATGCCCAGCGCGAACACCGTAAAGCGCGACAGCGCGCCACCCGAGAACAGGTTGAACAGGCCCAGAACCCCACCAGACTGCTCTTTGAAGAGCTGCGCGAGCTGGTCCGGGTCGATGCCAGGAACCGGTATGTGCGCACCGATGCGGTAGACGATCAGCGCAAGCAGCAAGAAGACAAGGCGGCGCTTCAAATCGCCGTACTTGCCGCCTTGCTTGATGACCGCTGTTGACGCCTTTGCCACTCGAAGCCTTCTATGTGTGTGTGCTGATCGATCAGGCGACCGAACCGCCGGCCGCTTCGATTGCAGCCTTCGCGCCCTTGGTGGCCACGACGCCACGCAAGGTGACCTTGCGCTCGAGGCTGCCCGACAGGATCACGCGTGCGCTGAGCGAGAGCTGGGAAATCACACCCGCAGCCTTCAAACTCAGCAGATCGATTTCGTCGGCACCCATCTTCTGCAGATCAGACAGGCGCACTTCAGCCACCGTGCCAGCCGCAAGCGACTTGAAGCCACGCTTGGGAAGACGACGCTGCAGGGGCATCTGACCGCCCTCAAAGCCAACTTTGTGGAAACCGCCCGAACGCGACTTCTGGCCTTTGTGGCCGCGACCGGCCGTCTTACCCAGCCCGGAACCGATACCGCGACCAACACGCTTGCGCGGATGGTTGCTGCCCTCAGCGGGCGACAGATCATTCAGTTTCATTTCAAGCCTCAACCTTCACCAGGTACGAGACCTTGGTGATCATGCCGCGAACTGCGGGGGTGTCCTCGAGTTCGCGAGTCTGGTTCAGTTTCTTCAGTCCGAGCCCGAGCACCGTCTGACGATGCGACTCGCGCGTGCCGATCGGGCTGCGGACCAGCGTGACCTTCAGGGTTTTCTTGCTCATTGCTGTCTCCCCGGCGTTCAGCCGAGGATCTCCTCGATGGTCTTGCCGCGCTTGGCAGCAATCTCGGCCGGCGTGCTCTGCCGCGAGAATGCATTCAGGGTGGCGCGGACCATGTTGTACGGATTGCTCGAGCCATGGCTCTTGGCCACCACATTGGTGACGCCCATCACTTCGAACATTGCTCGCATCGGGCCGCCGGCAATGATGCCGGTACCTTCTGCTGCGGGTGCGATGAACACGCGGGCAGCGCCGTGCTGACCGGTCAGCGGATGCTGCAGCGTGCCGTTACGCAGCGCCACGCGAATCATCTTGCGGCGCGCTTCGTCCATCGCTTTTTGCAC
>CAIXXI010000366.1 GCA_903923345.1 uncultured Burkholderiales bacterium
AAATCCCGCACGCAGCAGTGAGATCGAAGACATGTTGAACTCCTGTGAATGGTCGTAGTTTGACGTTTTGACTTGTACGGCCTGCACTGAAACTGCCAGCCTCACTGGTTCGAACAGATCATTCGGCAATAGTCGATTCGGTTCGTTTGGCGCGCAGTGACCGATATGCGAAGGCGCCGGTCAGGAGTCCGTAAACCCATGCGGGCAACGGAACCTCCCCACTGCTGCTGGCTGTGCTTGGCTGGCTCGATGAGACCACCGAGTCGATCCAGCCGGCATACGTGGAGATGACCATTCCTCCACCGCCGGTACCCAACGTGCCCGGGTCGGTGGGGCTGCCCTGAAACCCGGAGAGGAAAGTATTGATTCCGAACAGAATCGGCGGATTCGTTGCGGCCAGGAAAGACGGACTGCCGGAATCGCCTGTCGCCAGGCTGCTTTCGATCGAATTGCCCAGTCCTGCCGAACCGATGAAATTCGGAACACCGGACCCATCGAAATCGAACAAGAAGATTTCAGCCAGTCCGCTGCCGTCGTCATCCGCCAGGTATCGGTCGGCGGTGTTGCCGCCGACTCGCTTGACCGACCGATCAGCGCCAATCCGCGCGGCGCCGCTGGCCTGCCCGCTGCCGCCGTATCCAACCATCCGAAATTCGATTCCGGGTGCCGGGTTGCTTCGGTTCAACGCGTAGGTCGGAACGCCGGCCGGCAGGTCTGTCGCGAGCACAATCACGGCCAGATCGTCATTGAGGTTGGGTGTATTGAACCCGGAAAAACCAGGATGAATAAACACCTGACTGGCCTGAATCAGGACAGGCGCGCCCGATGCATTGACCTGAAATCGGATCCGGATGGGGTTGCCGTCACCCACAACATGTGCAGCGGTGAGAACGTGGCGCGGTCCGATTGCCACGCCTGAAAACGTGGCATCGTCCACCAGAACCGCCCCTACGCCAGCCCACTGCGACACGGCGGTATTGGGGTCAACACGCGCTGCCGGCGTGTCGGGGGGCAATCCGGCCATGATCGCCCCCGCCGGTGTCGGCCCCAAGGCAAGCAGCACAATACACAGAGCACCTGGCGACAGAGTCCCTGCCCACCTCCTGCCGTGCCCTGCCCGGGCCGGAGCAGCTACGGCGATCGCCCGACGGATCAGGGTGCTAAGCGCCGAGGTGACCAATATGCCGGTCACAGCCAGCAACACGCCGATCGGTAGCCTTGCCCCCTGCTCCAGCACGCTGGACCCTATTGGCCAGGCCAGGCCCTGCGTCGAACCGCGATCACCCAGCAGTTCACGCAGCACACCGCTGATCACAATCCATGTCTCGAAAGCGATCCAGGCTGACCCGAGGATGGTGAGCAGGATCGCGCGTGCGCACCAGATGCCTGGCCCTGATGCCGGCCAGACCAGGCCGCATAGCAGCCCCACGGCAGCTGCATGCAAGAGAGGGCCAAGCGTCCAGTCAACTTTCACCATCGAGCGCAGCGAGTGTTCGCGATAGGTTGGATCAGCGTTCGGTGCGGGTCTGCCACGAGCCAGAGCACTGACCTTTCGCTCAAGATGAGACTCAACGACCGACAGATGGACGAGTTCGAGTTCGGCACCTGAACCATTGATTCGGGCCTTCACCCAGGGCAGGCAGGCTTGCAGTACTGCTGAACCCATCAGGGTGACCATGGCCAACGCGGCGAATGTGGCCAACATCCAGTGCAGAAGCGCGCGAGTCAGGCTCAGCGGCTTCATGCGCAGCCTCTTGCAGGTATCGAGGCGCGGCGTGTCCAGAGCAAAAAGAATCCAACCGCCATCGAAGCCAGCACGATCGGAGCGCCAGTGGAATGCAGGAACTCGAACCAGCCACGGTCGAATTCGATGGCCCGCATCAGCACTGCAAGGCGCACCTGATTGGCGAACAACAGCAGGGCGCAGATCGCGAATATGCCACGCAGCCGGTGCTTCCAGCCGGCAGGCCAGGCGAGCAAGCCTGCCACCGTCATCAGGGGCAGTTCGACGCCCTCGCATCCGGGCCGAACGATGATGCTGGCGCCAGCCGCTCGGATCGTGGCGCCGTCGACCCAGACCGCGGTCTCTCCCAACAGACCCGCGATCCAGCTGGCGGGCGCGATCACCACGTGAGTCACAAACAAGCGGCCCGGGTGCTCATCACGCAGCATGGCCCAGGCAAGCAACAACACGGCCG
>CAIXXI010000367.1 GCA_903923345.1 uncultured Burkholderiales bacterium
AGAAAACCGCGGCCTCGAGTACATGTTCGTGATGATGAATGCCGCGCGATTTGCGGTCGGCATGCAGGGCGTGGCGGTGGCCGAGCGGGCCTATCAGAAGGCGGTTCAGCATGCCCGTGATCGGGTCCAGAGCCGCGCAGTCGAGGGTTCGTCCGGTCCGGTGGCGATCATTCGGCATCCGGATGTGCGCCGCATGCTGATGACCATGCGCGCCCTCACAGAAGGCGCGCGCTCGCTGGGCTATGTGGCCGCGTCCGCTTTTGATGCCGCGCATGCTTCGGGCGATGCCGAGGTGCGCAAGGCGAATCAGATTTTTTACGAATTCCTGGTGCCGATCGTAAAGGGCTTCTCGACCGAAATGAGCCTGGAGGTGACGTCGCTGGGTGTGCAGGTCCATGGCGGCATGGGCTTCATCGAAGAAACCGGCGCAGCGCAGTACTACCGCGATGCCCGCATCCTCACGATCTATGAAGGCACCACCGCCATTCAGGCCAACGACCTGATCGGTCGCAAGACCGTGCGCGACGGTGGGCAAACCGCAAAGGGCGTGCTGGCACGGGTTCGCGAAACCCTTGCCCAGATCCCGCAGGACGGTGGCGATCTGTCCTCGATCGGCGAGCAGCTGGAGCAGGGCGCCGATGCGCTCGAAGCGGCCATTGACCATCTGGTTGCCCAGGGCAAGGGCGATGCACGGGCTGTTTATGCCGGCAGCGTGCCGTATCTGATGTTGTGCGGCACGGTGCTGGCCGGCTGGCAGATGGCGCGTGCCGCACTGCGCGCTCGCACCCTGCTCGAGGCCGGCGACCCCGATTCAGCCTTCCTGAAAGCCAAGATCGGCACGGCCCGCTTCTATGCAGACCATGTGCTCAGCCGGGCGGCAGGCTTGCGCACCGCGATCGTCGAAGGGGCTGCGGGGACGCTGGCGCTCGACGAAGCCATGTTCTGATTGCCCGATCCGTCTTCAAACCGTTATACTCGCGGGTTTCCCGAAAAGCTTTCTAGGAAGACCCATGGTCGTTCTTCGCCTGTCCCGCGGTGGTGCCAAGGCCCGCCCGTTTTTTAATATCGTGGCCACTGACAGCCGCAACCGCCGCGATGGCCGTTTCATCGAGCGTCTGGGCTTTTACAACCCGATCGCGGCTGAAGGTGCACAGGACGCACTGCGGGTGTCGCTCGAGCGCGTCGAGTACTGGACCCAAAACGGTGCCCAGGTCTCGCCGACCGTGCGTCGCCTGATCAAGGAATTCGCCGACAAGCAGAAGGCAGCCAACCCGGCAGCCTGACCGCGTCGGTCAAGACCCCTCGCAAGACCCCACTCGCGGCACACCCATGGCCCCACCCGACCCGAACCGGGTCATCCCGCTGGGGCGGGTGATTGATGCCTGGGGTGTCCGGGGCTGGGTCAAGGTTGAGCCCTATGCCGGCGCCTCCGACACCACCCTGACCCGCGCCCCGAAGTGGCACATGGCCCGGCCTTCATCGCCGGCCCATGCTTCCATCGACACCTGGCTGCAGATTGAGCGCGCCCGACGCCACAGTGCGGGGGTTGTCGCCAAGCCGGTCGGCTGCGAAGACAGAGCGGCTGCCGAGGCGCTCAAGGGCACCGAGGTGGGTGTGCGGCGCAGCGATTTTCCGCCGCCGCGAGCCGGCGAGGTCTACTGGGTCGATCTGCTGGGCTGTGCGGTGTTCAACACCGAGGGCGTTTCCCTCGGCTCGGTGACCGGCATGGATGACCATGGTGCCCATCCCATCCTGCACACCGACGCCGGCATGCTGATCCCCTACGTCGATGCCTATGTGGTCGATGCGCTGCCCGAGGAGGGTCGCATCGTGGTCGACTGGCAGGCCGACTGGTCTAACTGAGCCCCGATGGACTTCGAAGTCCTCACCCTGTTTCCCGGCATGGTCGAGCAGGCGGCACGCTTCGGTGTGATCGGCCGTGCCCTTGAGCGCGACATCTGGCGGCTGCGCTGCTGGAATCCGCGAGATCAGGCCACCGACGCCTACCGCAGGGTCGATGACCGACCGTTCGGCGGCGGCCCCGGCATGGTCATGCTGGCCGAGCCCCTGGCGGCCAGCCTGCGTGCCCTGCGGGCCCAGCGAATCAGCGAGGCCCGAGCGCCGGCTCGCGTCATCCACCTCTCGCCGCGCGGCGCACCGCTTAACCAGGGCCGGGTGGCTCAATTGGCCGCCGAGCCGGCGCTGGTGCTGCTGTGTGGCCGATACGAAGCGATCGATCAGCGGCTGCTGGACGCCGAGGTCGATGAAGACATTTCGGTGGGCGATTTCGTGCTGTCGGGTGGCGAACTCCCCGCCCTGTCTCTCATCGACGCCGTGGTGCGCCTGCTGCCCGGCGTGATGAACGATGCCGGCTCGCCCTTGCACGACTCGTTTTCGGACGGCCTGCTCGAAGGGCCGCACTACACCCGACCGGAGCTGTATGGGCAGGTGCCGGTGCCCGAGGTGCTGATGAGCGGCCATCACGCGCGGATCGAACGCTGGCGTCGCGAGGAGTCGCTGCGGATCACCGCCCATCGCCGCCCGGACCTGATCGAACAGGCCCGGGGTGCAGGCCGCCTTTCTGCCCAGGATGAAGCTTTTCTGAAAAAACTGGGTTAGAATGGCAGGCTTTGCTGCATCTTTGCGGCCCGCATCTGGGCCAAGCAGCAATCACCATCCTCTGCCCGGGCATGGGCCGACACCAGTGGCTGCACGCATTCATGCGCAGCCTTTTGCGGTGAAGTCGGCCACAACAGCGTCCCACAACAATCCGGCGCACGATGGTCTATGGAGCTCTCATGGATCTGATCAAGACTCTCGAGCAGGAAGAGATTGCCCGTCTGGGCCGCACGATTCCTGATTTCGCCCCCGGTGACACCGTGGTGGTCAACGTCAACGTCGTTGAAGGCACACGCAAGCGCGTGCAGGCCTACGAGGGCGTCGTGATTGCCAAGCGCAATCGCGGCCTGAACTCGTCGTTCATCGTTCGCAAGATTTCGTCGGGCGAAGGCGTGGAGCGGACTTTCCAGCTGTACTCGCCGCTGCTGGCCTCGATCGAGGTCAAGCGCCGTGGTGACGTGCGTCGCGCCAAGCTGTACTACCTGCGCGAGCGCTCGGGCAAATCGGCCCGAATCAAGGAAAAGCTGCCCGGTCGCGCACCGGCGCCTGCCGCCACCGCGAAGTGACCCGCGCGGTGTCCGCGCCGCGCCGATCCATCTCCGATCCCCGTCGGGCGCCGATCGATCAGTCTGCTCATGGCCTGGTGCCAGTACGCCCCGAGCGTCTGGTGCCACATGCCCTGAGGGACCGGTTCAGGCATCCGCCCGACTGGACACCCGAATTCATCGACGACCGCTGGCGTCTCGGTGGTGATCCCCTGCGGCCGGCGGCCGTGCTGGTGCCACTGGTCATGCGCGAAGCCGGCGTGTCGGTGCTGCTCACCGAGCGCACCGCGCACCTGAGTTCGCATGCCGGGCAGGTCGCCTTTCCGGGTGGCCGGACTGAACAGAGCGATGCTTCACCGGTTGCCACGGCGCTGCGCGAAACCGAGGAAGAAATCGGCCTGTCGCGCGTGCATATCGAAGTGCTGGGGCAGATGCCGCAGTACATCACCGGGACGGCGTTCTCAGTAACCCCGGTGGTCGGTCTGGTCGAGTCCGACCATCGCCTGACCCTCGATGCCAATGAAGTCGCCGAATCCTTCGAGGTGCCGCTTAGCTTCCTGATGGATCCGGCCAATCATCAGCGCCGCCTGTATCGATGGGAAGACGGCGCCGAGCGCAGCTTTTTCGCGATGCCCTGGCAACGCCCCGATGACGGGCGGGAGCACTTCATCTGGGGGGTGACCGCCGCCATGCTGCGCAATCTCTACCGCTTCCTGTCCGCCTGATCGGACTGACGCTTCTCGCCCCGGCATAATCGGCCCATGGGTTTCATCGCACTCATCCTTTCGCTGCTGATCGAGCAGGTCCGGCCGCTGTCGCGCGACAACCCGGTGCATCGCGGTGGCGCCTTCATTGCCGATTCGATTGCCGCATCCACCGATGCCGGGCGCTTGCGTCACGGCGCGCTCGGATGGGGCATTGCGGTGGGTACCGCTGTGGTCGGGGTCGTGGTTGCACAGTGGCTGCTTGCATGGATCCATCCGGCGCTGGTCCTCGTGCTGCATGTGGCGGTGCTCTATTTCACCCTCGGATTTCGCCAGTTCAGCCATGCCTTCACCGAGATCCAGCTGGCACTGGCTGCAAACGATCCGCAAGGCGCGCGCCAGTCGCTGCAGCGCTGGATGAGGCTGCGCGATCCAAGTTTCGATGCCAGCGATCTGTCGGTTGCCGAGTTGTGCCGGGTGGCGATCGCCCAGGCGCTGATCGGTGCACACCGCTATGTCTTCGGCCCGCTGTTCTGGTACATGCTGCTGCCCGGCGTGATCGGCCCGGTGCTGTATCGCAGCGCCCAGTTTCTGTCAGAACGCTGGGCCGCCGGTGGCCATGCCCCGATCCGCCCGAAAGCCAGTGTCACCACAGCACCCGCCGAGCCGCCTGCTCCGGCGGATGTGAACCCTCCGCCGCTGGCGCAGGTCGATCCCCGCGCCGCCGAAGCACAAACCGCAGCCGCCGAAGGGGTTGAACCCTACGGCTGGTTTGCGGCGCGAGCCTATCGCCTGCTGGACTGGCTGCCCGCACGGCTGGCTGCGGCCGGATTTTCGGTGGTCGGCAATTTCGAGGATGCGATCTACTGCTGGCGGGCTGCGGCCACGGTCAAAGGCGGTGACGAGCAACGCCGCATCCTGCTGATGGCCGGCGGTGGCGCGCTCGGTATCAGGGTGGCCGACCCCAAGCTCGATGCCGAAGTCCGCTCAGGGGATGCGGCTGCGCAGGAAACCGATCAGGACCCGCCCGGCCCCGCGGCCAGCGGCTTTGACTGGAACGGCGTTGAGCCGGATGCCAGTGGCCTGCGCAGTGCGGTGGGGCTGGTCTGGCGTTCGGTGGTCTTGTGGATCCTGCTGTTTGCGATGCTCACCATCGCCAACTGGCTGGGGCGCTGATCAGCTCCGTTCCGATTCGTCGCGCAGTTGCTGGTACAGGGTATGGCGGCGCACATCGATGCGACCCTCATCCAGGGCCGTGCGGATGGCGCAATGCGGCTCATGGCGATGACTGCAGTTGTGATACCGGCAATGCCCCAGCAGTGGCGCGAATTCGCGCAGGCCATGCTCGATTTCACTGACTGACAAATGGGCCAGACCGAAGACCTGAAAGCCGGGTGAGTCGATCAGCCAGCCGCCGTGCTCGAGCTCAAAGGCCCGGGTGAAGGTGGTGGTGTGCCGCCCCGTCTGAAGTGCCTGCGAGATCTCCTGGGTGCGCAGGTCGGCACCGGGTACCAGCAGGTTGACCAAGGTCGATTTGCCCATGCCGCTTTGCCCCAGCAGCAGCGTCGATTTCGCAGCCAGAATCGGCATCAGTCTGTCGAGTGCGGCCTGCGGATGCGCCTTGCTGGCGAGTCGGATCACCGGATAACCGAGCGACTCATAGACGGCGAGCCGAGCTTCGATGCCCTCCATCGCCCCGGGAATGTCAGCTTTGGTTGCCAGAAGCAGGCAGTCGATGCCCTCGCGCTCGGCAGCAATCAGCACCCGCAGCAGCAATTCTTCTGAAAACAGCGGCTCGCCGCTGATCACCACCGCGGCCTGATCCAGGTTGGCGGCCAGGGCCTTGGAGCGGTGCGCATCGCTGCGGCGAAGCAGGTTGCTTCGGGGCAGCACACGCTCGATCACCGCCTGCCCCGATCCGAGCCCCAGCCAATCGACCCGATCGCCTGCGACCACATCGGCATGGCGCCCGCGGGTGACCGCGCTCAGTTCGGTGCCCGCATCGCTGCGCAGCCAGAATTGCCGGCCATAGGAGGCGAGCACGGTGGCCTGCTGAACCCCGCCATCGACATCTTTCTCCGGACGTGCGCCAGTCTCAGGCACGCTCATGCTAAAGGCCGCGGCCCGAGCCCGAGGTCGGGCTGCGCGCAGGCATCTGGCTGCGTGTGCACCAGTGCCTCGACCCGTGCCGCACAGATGAAATCATTCACGGTAATGCCGCCAGCCGAGTGGGTTGCCCAGCGCACTTCGCAGCGCGAGTATGAAATCAGCAGGTCAGGATGGTGGTCCTGGTCATGGGCGATCCAGCCCAGCGCGTTCACGAAGGCCAGGGTGGTCAACCAGTCGGGAAATTCGAAGCGCGCCACCAGCATGCCGTCGCGCTCCGCCCAGCGCGGCAGCACGGTGCATTGAGCCTGCACCTCGCTGGATTCCATTCGCTGGCTTGCGTTCAATGGCTCGCATCGGCGCGAACCGAGCGACTGAGCCGACAGGACCTCATGCATGGCGTGACCTTTCAGGGATCCGATGCCAGGCCCTCAGGCGGGCGACCATTCGGGCGAGGCAGTCGGTGTGTGCAGGCTGGCCAGCCGTTGCAGGCGAATCGCAGCCGGCGGGTGTGAATCGTAGAAGGCCGAGTGCACCGGGTCGGGTGTGAGCGTGGCGGCATTGTCTTCGTAGAGTTTGACCAGCGCACGGCTCAGGTGCTCGGGGCTCGACTGACGGGCAGCAAAGGCATCAGCTTCGAATTCATGCCGGCGTGACAACCAGCTCGACACCGGATTGAGCACGAAGGTGAAGACCGGCATGACCAGAAAGAACAGCAAGAGCGCATGGCCGCCCATCGCACCGTTCAGGTCTGGCGTGACCCCCAGCCCCTGATAGAACCAGGTCTGACGCGACAGCCAGCCCAGAAGCCACAGTCCGGCCAGACTGATGGCAAAGCTGGTGATCACGCGCTTGAGGATATGGCGATGGGCGAAGTGCCCGAGCTCGTGTGCCAGCACGGCTTCGATTTCTTCCACCGACAGGCGCGACAGCAGGGTGTCGAAAAAGACGATCCGCTTGGCGCGGCCCAGGCCGGTGAAATAGGCATTGCCATGGGCCGAGCGCTTGCTGCCGTCCATCACGAACAGGCCCTTGGCTGCAAAGCCGCAGCGCACCAGCAGTGCCTCGACCCGCTCACGGACCGGACCGGCCTCGAGTGGCTCGAAGCGGTTGAACAGCGGCGCGATGACCGTCGGATACAGCACCAGCACCGCCAGATTGAAGGCCATCCAGACCGCCCAGGTCCAGAGCCACCAGTGCTCACCGGCGCGGTCCATCAGCCAGAGCACCGCCATCAGCAGGGGCAGCCCCAGGGCGATCGACAGGGCGGTGCCCTTGAGCAGGTCGGCCAGGAACAGAGCCGGGGTCATTCGATTGAATCCGAAGCGCTTTTCCAGCCCGAACTGACGGTACAGGGCGATCGGCAGATCGATCAGCGAAGCGACCAGGGCCACCGCCCCGATCAGCAGGACCTGACGCCACATCGGTGAATCAGGCAGCCATTCGCGCAGCCATGAGTCGATCCAGCCGATACCCCCCAGCACAGTGAATCCCAGCAGCACGGCGGCGCCCAGCAGGCTTTCGAACATGCCCAGCTGCACACGGGCCCGGGTGTAGTCGGCCGCGCGCTGATGGGCCGACAGGGTGATGCGGTCAGCGAACTGCACGGGCACGGCGGCGCGGTGACGGGCCACATGACGGACCTGGCGCGTTGCAAGCCACAGCCGCGTGCCGACCGACAGCAGGAGCGCGGTCAGAAAGATCAGGGAAAACAGCAAAGGAGCAGGCAGGTTCAAGGACAACTCATCAGGAGGGGAGGGCGGCTGCCCGAACGGGGCCGCATGAGACAATGCCGTCGGAGAAAAGTATGTCACAGACACCTGCGCAACAGCCTGATGGGCAGCCTCCCGAGCTGCCTGCCCGACCGAACGAGAGCCACCTGATCTGGGTCGACATGGAGATGACCGGGCTGCGGCCCGAGGTTGATCGCATCATCGAAGTGGCGGTCGTGGTCACCGACAGTGCGCTCAATATTCTGGCCACCGGCCCGGTGCTCGCCATTCACCAACCCGATGCGGTGATGGCGGCGATGGACAGCTGGAACACTGCCACCCATGGCCGATCCGGCCTGACCGCTCGGGTCAAGGCCTCAGGCATCACCGAGGCTCAGGCCCAGTCGATACTCATCGATTTCCTGCGACCCTGGGTGCCCCCTGGAAAATCGCCGATGTGCGGCAATTCCATTGGCCAGGACCGTCGTTTCATGGCCCGCACGATGCCGGAACTCGAAGCGTATTTTCACTATCGCAACCTCGATGTCTCGACGGTCAAGGAGCTGTGCAAGCGCTGGCGCCCTGAGGTGGCCAAGGCCTTTGCCAAGCGCAGTGCTCACACCGCGCTGGCCGACATCGAGGAGTCCATCGACGAACTGCGCCATTACCGGACGCACTTTTTCTCGATGCAAGCTGCCTGAACCGCGCAGTTCGGCACAGTGCGGCTCAGCTTCCGGCCGCGGGCGCAACCGGTGCGGCTGCGATCGGGTCTCGGGTGTGCCGCATGAAAATCACCAGCAGGCCGGCTGATGCCGCGGCCACCGAAGCCGCTGCCGCGATCCAGAACCCACGGACACCCCAGCCCAGCCCGAAGGCCAGCCACCAGCCGCCGCCCACGCCGATGCCCCACAGCGATGCGGCAAACACCAGCATCGGCGCCACCGCGATCTTCCAGGCACGCAGCACGAAGGCCAGCACGCACTGCATCGCATCGAAGAGGTGATAGAACGCCACCAGCGTCAGCAGGGATGCGGCAATGCCGGCCACCGCCGGGTCCTTGGTGTAAGCCGCTGCCAGCGGCGTCCTGACCAGCCACAACACCACCGCGACCCCGATCGCCATCGCAAAGCCGAGTCGGATGCCCAGCCAGGCCGTGCGCCGCGCACCCACCGGGTCGGCCGCACCGAGCGCCTGTGCAGCCAGCACACTGGTGGCATTGCCCATCGACAGCGGCAGCATGAAGACGACGGCAGCCAGATTCGATGCGATCGCATGGCCACCGACCACCTCAGTCCCCAATCGGGCCACCAGCAGGGTCATCAGCTGGAAGGCACTCACGTCGATCAGATACGTGCCGCCGATCGGCAGGCCCAGACGCAGCAGCTCCCGCAGGGTGGCGCCATTCGGTCGGCCGATGCCCTGCAGGGCGAAGCGGCGGTAAAACGGATCGCGTCGCAGGATCGTCCAGCCGATCGCGGCACTGACGCAGGCGATCACCGAGGTCGACAGGCCGCAGCCGGATCCGCCCAGGGCGGGCAATGCCGGCAGACCGATCGCTGTCGGCGCCTCGCTGCCGTTCATGAACAGCAGATTCAACGGGATCTTGCAGACCGGCCCGAGCAGGTTGATGGCCATCACCGTGCGCGGGCGCGAGACTGCCGCATTGAAGGTGGTGAAGGCGCGAAACCACAGGGCTGCGGGCAGGCCGAGTGCAACCAGATTCAGATAGCGGGCGGCCGCGCCGGTGACCTCGGGCGATGCACCGGCCAGCGCCAGGAACGGCTCTGGAAACGCCAGTGCAATTGCGCCGGGTACGAGCAGGATCAGCGCCATCCATTGGCCCTGACGCCAGGTCTCGCCGACCGCATGCGGGCGATTGCCGCCGAAATGCTGCGCAGCCATCGGCGAGATCGACTGCAGCGCGCCCATCAGGCCGACATAGACCACGAAGTAGATGCTCGACCCGATGGCCACCGAAGCCAGGTCGAAGGCCGAGCGGTTACCGGCCATCGCGGTGTCGATGATGCCGTTGGCCATCACCGCGAGTTGGCTGATGAACATCGGCCAGCCCAGGGACAGGATGGAACGCACCGTCGGCTGGTGCGGGGTGCGGGCGTTCATGGATTGCCTCTGGTCTGAGCGGCGGTCATTTTGGCAAGCGCTTGAGCAGCCTGAATCGCTCGCGTCGATCCGCTGGTCGCTGGCCGCTCCAGGCTTCGTGCCAGGCGCCAGGAATCGAGTCGAGGGAGAGCGGAGAGTCGATGCGTTCAGCCAGCAGCAGCCAGTCGCAATCGGGGCGGGTGTCGTCCAGTCGCATGCCGCCAAAGAATGCAAAGCTGGCCCGATGCGCTGCATCCAGCCCGAGCGTGCGCACGCAGCGATAGTCGCCGGGGATTGCCGCACCGGCCTGCTGCGCGACATCTCGATAGGTGTTGCGGAAATTGGCTGCCGGCAGCCACAGGGTCATGAGCAAAAACCAGGTCAGTACCAGCCCGCCGCTCGACAGCACCACCGTGCGCCACAGTGCCCTTGGCTGACGGGACACCCGCCAGTACACCAGCACGATCCAGGCAATCGTGGCCGCCAGACCGAGCAGCGCTTCCAGCGGATCAAGGAGCGGCATGAAGCCGCGCGCCGCCTGCTGCGCGCTGAGGGCCATTCGCGGCGGCCAGCCGGTCATGAAGGCAATCCAGTAGCCCCACAGCGCCAGGCCGATCAAGGAAAAGCTCATCACCGCAAACCAGTCGATCAGGCTGCCGATGCCTCGGCGCAAGGCCGGCACGCCGAGTGCAGCCAGCATGGCCATCGGCGCGATCACCGGCAGCAAGGCGGCTTCGCTCGGTCCGGTGCTGAAGATCGCCAGCATCAGCAGACCCGCAGTACACAGTGCCGGCAGAGCCACAGCGGCGGTGAGACGCTGCGAACGCCACTGCCACACCGCCCAGGCTGCGATCGGCCAGGCGGGCCAGAAGAACCAGGGCAGGTTGCGCAGCCGATTCGACCAGGCTGCAGCAGAGGGCCAGCCGAGTTGCCCGCCATTGCGAGTCAGCCAGGCCGCACGGTGGTTCAGTGCTGCAGCCGGCTCCTGCAGGCCGACCCATTCGGCATGGCCGAGTACCAGCAGCCAGGGCAGGGCAGTGATCAGAGCTGTCAGGGCCATGGCGGTCAGCATGGGCCAGGCCACCAGTCGATACGGTTTTGTCAGGGCGGCTGCAAGGCCGGCAGTCAGTGCGAGCACCAGCGCAGTCGGGATGCCTCGGGTCAGAACGGTCAGCCCGATGGCCAAGCCAGCAACCGCGCCGCCCAGCTTCGGTCGCTCCAGCGCCCGCGCACAGCCGAACAGAAAGACGCCCACCCAGGCGATCTGCGCGGAGTGGGCCGTGGTTTCATGAGAGCGCTCGAGCAGGCCGAAGGTGGCCAGCATGATCAGCAGCGCGCAGTCTGCAATCGAGCGGCCGAAGTCGGTTCGCGAGGCCGAGGCGCCGAACGGGTCGGCCGGCTGAATTTCGGGTCGCCCGGCCAGCAGCCAACTGGCATACCAGACACACGACAGCAGCAGCACCAGCCAGCACAAGGCGGTCAACCGCATGGCGGTGTCTGCTGGCAGGAAGGGCAGGGACTTCATGGCCAGTGCGCCCAGCCAGAAAGGCACCGGCCCGACGTCTGTCACCGGCAGACCGACGACGTTTGGAATCAGCCAGTCGGCCAGGCCATGAGCGCCCTGGGCCATGGTCCAGCTGATGCCAAACCCAGCTGCATCCGCAAACCGCCAGGGGTCGCGTCCCAGCAAGCCCGGGACGACGTACAGCACGCACAGCGCCAGCAACAGCCAGCGCGGCATTTTGACCGCCTGCAAGGAGGTGACGACGAAGGGCTTCATGGAGTCGTCGGCTCCAGATCGCGCGAGTGGCTCGCGCGATCCTGACGAATCAGGCGCTGGCCTTGGTGCTGCGTGCGAATTTCTGGCGGAATTTCTCGACGCGACCGGCTTCGTTCACGCGCTGCTGGGCGCCGGTGTAGAAGGGGTGCGATTCCGAGGACACGTCCAGCTTGAACAGCGGGTATTCGGTACCGTCGATGGTGATCTTCTCGCGGGTGTTCAGCGTCGAGCGGGTGATGAAGCGGAAGTCACAGGACATGTCCTGAAAGACGACGTCGCGGTAGTTGGGGTGGATGCCATCTTTCATGCCGACTGCTCCGAAGTGGGGCGCCAGGCGGACCGCGCGATCAGGACTCGATCCTGCTCGGAGCGCCAACGTTCCCGGAATTGTGGAAAACCAAAGATGTTAACTCAGCCGCCCTTGCGCATCAAGTCGAAGAATTCACTGTTGTTCTTCGTCTGTTTGACCTTGTCGAGCAGGAACTCCATCGCGGCCAGCTCATCCATGTCGTGCAGCAGCTTGCGCAGGATCCAGATCTTGGTGAGCTGCTCCTTGGGGATCAGCAGTTCTTCGCGGCGCGTGCCCGACCGGTTGATGTCGATGGCCGGATAGACCCGCTTTTCCATCATGCGGCGGTTCAGGTGCAGCTCGGAATTGCCCGTGCCCTTGAACTCCTCGAAGATCACTTCGTCCATCCGGCTGCCGGTGTCGACCAGCGCGGTGGCGATGATGGTGAGCGAGCCGCCTTCTTCGATGTTGCGCGCCGCGCCGAAGAAGCGCTTCGGGCGTTGCAGGGCGTTGGCATCGACGCCGCCGGTCAGCACCTTGCCGGACGCCGGCACGACGGTGTTGTAGGCGCGGGCCAGTCGGGTGATCGAATCGAGCAGGATGA
Organism: uncultured Burkholderiales bacterium; assembly: GCA_903923345.1. Taxonomy (GTDB): domain Bacteria; phylum Pseudomonadota; class Gammaproteobacteria; order Burkholderiales; family Burkholderiaceae_E; genus UBA4615. The sequence goes on from CAIXXI010000367.1 coordinate 12,460, forward strand.
CCACGTCTTTCTTGTGCTCGACCAGGCGCTTGGCCTTCTCGATCACCATCTCGGCGACGGTGACGTGGCGCGTGGCGGGCTCGTCGAAGGTGGAGGCGACCACCTCGCCGCGCACCGAGCGCTGCATTTCAGTGACCTCTTCCGGCCGCTCATCAATCAGCAGGACGATCAGCACCACCTCGGGATGGTTGGCGGTGATGGCATGTGCGATGTGCTGCATCAGCACCGTCTTGCCAGCCTTGGGCGGCGCAACGATCAGGCCGCGCTGGCCCTTGCCGATCGGCGCGATCATGTCGATGATCCGGCCGGTGTAGTTCTCCTCGGACTTCGTGTCGCGCTCGAGGTTCATCGGCTGATCGGGGTGTAGCGGCGTGAGGTTCTCGAACAGGATCTTGTTCTTGCTGACCTCGGGCGGCTGGTCATTGATCTTGTCGACCTTGACCAGCGCGAAGTAACGCTCGCCATCCTTGGGCGTGCGGACTTCGCCTTCGATGGAGTCGCCGGTGTGCAGATTGAATCGACGGATCTGCGAGGGCGAGATGTAGATGTCGTCCGGGCTGGCCAGGTAGGAGGTTTCCGGCGTGCGCAGGAAGCCGAAGCCATCCGGCAGGACCTCGAGGACGCCGTCGCCGAAGATCGATTCGCCCGTGCGGGCGCGTCGCTTCAGGATCGCGAACATCAGCTCCTGCTTGCGCAGTCGGTTGGCGTTTTCGATGTCGAGGCCGGCGGCCATCTCGATCAGCGCCGAAACATGAAGGGCTTTGAGTTCGGACAGGTGCATCGTCTGGGGTGTACAGCTAGCGACAGCTCGATTTCCCGCATGGCTGCGGCGCACCAGAGGCCATTCACGACAGGAATGACACCACCGGATACGGTGACCCGCGCCGAATACCGGGCAGGGACGGGAAAACAATCTGGGGGGGCCGGGGCTGACCCCGGAACCGTCGCGGCTGACGAAGCTTCAGCAGGGCTGAAGCTAGCCGCGGCGGGCGGAAACGACTATGCGTTTTACCGAAGGGTACGACGAATCAGAGGTGGCTGTCCAGAAAGGCGGCCAGTTGTGATTTCGAGACTGCACCGACCTGCGTGGCGACTTCGGCGCCATTACGGAACAGCTTGAGGGTCGGGATGCCGCGGATGCCGAAGCGCTGCGCAGCACCGGGGTTGTCGTCGACGTTGACCTTGACCACGCGAACCTTGCCGTCGTAGTCCCGCGCGACTTCGTCGAGCAGTGGGGCAATCATCTTGCAGGGGCCGCACCACTCGGCCCAGTAATCGACCAGCACCGGGGTGTCGGCTTTGAGCACGTCGGCATCGAAGTGGTCGTCGGTAGTGTGTTTGATGTCCATAGGAAACCTTTTGAAGATCGACTAACTTACCATACCGCTCACCCGGAACGCCTGTCATTCCATACCGGGTCGGGGGTCAACTTTCGAGCCTTTTGCCGACGATCCGGCCACCCGTGCGTGACATCCCCTCCATGAGCGACGCGACCCATCCTGATCCCGCCCCGGCCGACCCGCAGTTGCGGATCGAGCCGTCCGGTCCGGGTGCGCAAGCCTTCTGGGCTGCGGTGGCGGTCGCACTGTCGCAGGGCGTGGACATCGATGCGGTCAGCGCGCAGCGCAAGCCGCTGGCGATCATCGTGCCGGCGGGCC
>CAIXXI010000368.1 GCA_903923345.1 uncultured Burkholderiales bacterium
CACCAGCGTGACCGACGGCTTGTCGTTGTCAATTGCGTACTGCATCGCCTTGCGGACCAGGCGCTCGGTGCCTTCGCGCGAGACCGGCTTGATGCCGATGCCCGAGGTATTCGGGAAACGGATCTTCTTGACGCCCATCTCGGTTTGCAGAAAGGCGATCAGTTTTTTCGCGCCCTCGGACTCGGCTGCCCACTCGATGCCGGCGTAAATGTCTTCGGAGTTCTCGCGGAAGATGACCATGTTGGTCTTCTCCGGCTCGCGCACCGGCGAAGGCACGCCCTTGAAATACTGGATCGGGCGCAGGCACAGGTACAGGTCGAGCTCCTGGCGCAAGGCCACGTTCAAGGAACGGATGCCGCCGCCGACCGGGGTGGTCAGGGGGCCTTTGATCGAAACCACATACTCGCGCACGACCTGCAGGGTTTCTTCAGGCAGCCAGACATCGGGACCATAGACCTTGGTCGACTTCTCACCGGCATAGACCTCCATCCAGTGAATCTTGCGCTTGCCACCGTAGGCTTTCGCAACCGCAGCATCGATCACCTTGATCATCACAGGCGTGATGTCCAGGCCGGTGCCGTCACCCTCGATGTAGGGAATGATCGGCTGATCGGGCACGGACAGGGAGTGGTCAGCATTGACCTTGATCTTTTCGCCGCCTGCAGGAACCTTGATGTGCTGATACATGGTCAGGATCTCTCGTTGTAATGCGCCCATCGGCGCGGAAAAAGTCGCGAAATTATAAGCCGCCCGAGATGCATGGCGGGCTCGCACCCGGAAAGACGCGCAAGCAGTGTTTCGCATCTGCGATTTCGGGCTATCGTGCAGCCATCAATCGACCCATTGCGATCGCTCATCATGAATCACTCATCGCACCGCCCCAGCTCCCACCGTCGCCGCAGGCTCGTGCTCAGGGCGATGGCCTCGCTGCTGCTGGCTGCCGGACTGCTGGCCCAGGCCACACCGGCCCGCGCTCAAGCCGAAGCCGCCAGCCCGAATCCGAAACTGCCGCAGATCGAAATCCGCGCCGGCATGCACCTGATCAAGGCCGAGGTGGCCGATGAGCCCGGCACACGCATGCGTGGCCTGATGATGCGCGAGCGGCTCGGCACCAATGAAGGCATGCTCTTCGTGTTTCCGGACAAGGCCGGGCATTGCTTCTGGATGCGCAACACCCTGGTGCCGCTGTCGATCGCGTTTCTGGACGACGACGGCACGATTGCGAACATCGCCGACATGACGCCGAAATCGGAGCAGAGTCATTGCCCGACCCGATCGGTTCGCTACGCGCTGGAGATGGAACAGGGCTGGTTTGCCCGCCGGGGCATCAAGCCCGGGGCTCGCCTGGCCCAGCCGCAGGTGTTTACCGGCGGGACCGGGCAGTGAGCATGACGCGCTCCAGGCAGGCTGCAGTCAGCAGCCTGCCCGGGCCTGATCAGGCGAAGTTCTTGGCAGCAAACGCCCAGTTCACCAGGCTCCACCAGGCCGACAGGTAGTCGGGACGACGGTTGCGGTAGTCGATGTAATAGGCGTGCTCCCACAGGTCGCAGGTCAGCAAGGGCTTGTCGGTGCCGGTGATCGGGGTGGCCGCGTTGCTGGTGTTCACGATATCCAGCGAACCATCCGCCTTTTTGACCAGCCAGGTCCAGCTGGAACCGAAGTTGCCGATGGCCGACTTGGTGAAGGCATCCTTGAAGGCGTCGAAGGAACCCCACTTGGCGTTGATCGCGTCAGCGAGCGCACCGCTGGGCTGGCCGCCGCCCTGGGGCGAGAGCGAGTTCCAGTAGAAGGTGTGATTCCAGATCTGGGCTGCGTTGTTGAACATGCCGCCCGAAGACTTGCGCACGATGTCTTCCAGGCCCATCGCCTCGAACTCGGTGCCCTTGACCAGGTTGTTCAGGTTGGTCACATAGGTCTGGTGATGCTTGCCGTAATGAAACTCGAGGGTTTCCTTGGAAATGTGGGGTGCAAGCGCATCGTTGGCATAGGGCAGAGCGGGCAGGGTGTGTTCCATGGCGGCGTCCTGATTCGGGTGGGTTGGAAAAGCGTTCGCGATTGTAGGCCAGCCTGAGAGAGCGACTCAAACAGCCCCTGGCGGGTCTGCGGGCTTGACGTCGATGACACTGGCATCAAATGTGCCCCGGGCCAGACTCACCGAGACAGACTGGCCGGCAGTCAGGGTGCCCGCATCGCGAACAATCGCGCCGCTCACATCGGTGACGATCGCGTAGCCTCGATTCAGCACACCGTAGGGGCTGACCAGTTCGAGCGAAGCACCCGCCAGTTCGACCCGCCGCTCGAGCTGCTCGAGGCGTCGTACCAGCGAGACAGCCAGGTCTCGTCGCGTGGTGTCCAGCCGCGCCGTCGGCCGGGCCAGGTCCGGGGTCCGCAGACGGGGGCCAATGGCCGCCAGCCGTTCAGCTTGGGCGGCCACCGTCTGGCGGACCTGCGCGGAGAGCCGATGTCCGAACTGTTCGACCCGCTTGGCGCGGTCGGCCCACTGCTGCGAAGGGGGGCGCAGCAGTCGAATCGCGGTGTCCAGTCGCTGTTCGCGCTGCCCGGACTGACGCGAAAATGCCTGCACCAGACGATGCCGCTCCCGCGACAGCGTGGCCAGCAGTTCGTCGCGGTCGGGGACCGCATGGATCGCTGCAGCGGTTGGCGTCGGCGCACGCCAGTCGGCCACGAAATCGGCAATGGTGAAGTCGGTTTCATGCCCGACACCGCTGATCACCGGAATCGGACTGGCGGCGATGGCGCGCGCCGGCGCCTCGTCATTGAAGGCCCAGAGGTCCTCGATCGCACCGCCGCCACGGACCAGCAGCAAGACATCGCACTCTGCCCGGCGGATCGCCGTGGCGAGCGCCTCGCGCAACTCGCCCGGCGCCTGCGCGCCCTGGACCGAGGCCGGGTAGAGGATCACCGGAATCTGCGGCGCACGCCGTGCCAGCGTGGTCAGCACGTCGCGCAGGGCGGCTGCACGCGCTGACGTGATCACCCCGACCGTTCGCGCAAAGGCGGGCAATTCGCGACGCCGGGCGGGATCGAATAAGCCCTCCTCCTGCAGCCTTGCCTTCAGACGGACGAACTGCTGAAAGAGGTCGCCCGCGCCGGCCTGGCGCATGGCCTCGACATTGAGTTGAAATTCGCCGCGGGCCTCGTACAGCCCGGCCTGCACCCTGACTTCGACCTTGTCACCGTTGGCTGGCACGAAGGCGACCGACTGATTTCGCCCCCGAAACATCACCGCCCTCACGGCAGCCTGGGCGTCCTTGAGGGTGAAATACCAGTGCCCGCTGGCGGCGCGCGTCAGATTCGAGATTTCGCCCGAGACCCACAACAGCGGAAAACTGCGCTCCAGCATGCCCGCCACGGCACGGTTGAGCTGGCTCACGCTCAGAATTTCCCGGGCTACAGCGACGTTTAAGGGGTCTGAGGACGGATTCATGCGACTTTCCGGGCGAAATCTATCCACAAACCGCATGAATCCGTGACAGGAACCATCAGAAAATCCAGGAATGAGCGATAACGTCTCAAGTGATTGATTTTATTGAGGTTTGGAAATTGACCGCTTTTTTGGCAAGAACCGGATCGCCAGCATTGGAGCGGTCTTGGGGGTGATCGACACGGGTCATCCACAAAGTTATCCACACTTATTGGGGATAGCCGGCCGGCCAACGGCACTTGCCGGGAACCGGGGTATCCGCTGACAATCGCGGCTTGCTCGATCCGGCCCGCCCACCTTCAGGCGGCTATTCCTCGGAGATTCCAGTGCTCTCGATCATCCAGGCAGCGGGCTGGCCCGTCTGGTTTCTGATCATCGCTTCGTTCCTTGCCGTTGCCCTGATCATCGAACGACTGATCTCGCTGCAACGCAAGCGCGTCCTGCCCGACTCCCTGCTGGAACAGACAGTTGCACTGCATCGCGGGCGTCAGGTCAGTGCCGAGATGGTACAGAAACTGGAGACCGGATCACCACTGGGCCGAGTCTTCGGGACGGCGCTTCGCCACGCCCAATCCGGCCGTGAAAGCATGAAAGAGGCCATGGAGGAAGCCGGTCGCGCGGTGGCGCACGACCTGGAGCGCTACCTCGGCGCACTCGGCACCATCGCTGCCGTCACGCCCCTGCTGGGACTGTTCGGTACGGTGGTCGGCATGATCGAGATCTTCGGTGCCTCGGCACCGTCCGGCACCAACCCCCAGGCCTTGGCCCACGGCATCTCCGTGGCCCTGTACAACACCGCGCTGGGCCTGGTGGTGGCCATACCGGCGCTGATCGCCTACCGGGCCTTTCGGGCACGGGTCGACGGATTCCTGGTGGAAATGGAGCAACAGTCCCTGAAGCTCCTGGATGCAATCGAACCGCGCCGGCCCGTCGCCGCTGCGCCTGCTGCGACGCCAGCCCGTCGATGAATTTCCGCCGCGGCGTGCGCCGAGAGGAACCCGAGATCAACTTCATCCCGTTGATCGACCTCTTGCTCGTCATCCTGATCTTCCTGCTGGTCACGACAACCTACTCGCGATTCAGCGAGTTGCAGGTGAATCTGCCCTCTGCCTCGATTGACCCAGCCGTCGAGCGGCCGGTCGAGATCGCGATCACCGTGTCCTCAGAGTCACGGTATGCAATCGACGGGGCCATGGCCACCTGGCGTGAACCGGCCGATTTTGCGCAGCTTCTGAAGCAGGCGGCTGCCGGGCGCACTGAGCCGACACTGGTCATCTATGCCGATGCCGGCGCCAGCCACCAGGCGGTGGTCAATGTTCTTGAAGCGGCCCGCCTGGCCGGGCTGGGCAAAGTCAGCTTTGCGACCCAGACCGGGGGCAGCCGGAAACCCTGAAGCGAGTCGCCTGATGAGCGCCGGCGCACCCGAGCGCCCCCGATCCGGCTCGTGGCGTGGCGCGATCGAGCAGCGTCTGCAGCGGATGTGGTTCGGCGAACCGGATGGTCTGACACGGCTGATCGCCTTACCGCTGCGGCTGCTCAGCCGCATCGTGGGTGAGGTGGCTTCGCAGCGACGCCGCGAGATCGCCCGCGACAAGGCCACCCGGCCTCCGGGAGGCGCTGCCGCGGTTGTCGTCATCGGCAACCTCCTGGTCGGCGGCACCGGCAAGACGCCGCTGCTGATCGCACTGGCCCGAGCACTCAGCGAGCGCGGCCTGCGGGTCGGCATCATCAGCCGGGGCCATGGCGCGCGCCTGGGCGGCCGGGTGCCACATCGCATTCCAGCCACCGGATCGGCTGCCGACTACGGCGATGAGGCCGTGCTGGTGGCCCGGCAAACCGGATTGCCGGTCGTGATCGGACACGACCGCGGCGCGGCCCTGGCCCTGCTGACCGATCCTGCTTCGGCGCTGAACCTCGATTCGAGTGCTTCGATGCGGGAGAATCGCCTCGATGTCGTGCTCTCCGACGACGGCCTGCAGCATGCCGGGCTCAGGCGCGATCTCGAACTGGCGGTCTTCGATGAGCGCGGCGTGGGCAACGGCCACTGCCTGCCAGCCGGACCGCTTCGCGAACCGCTGGATCACGCCCTGCTCATGGATGCCATCGTGCTCAATGGCCCGGCCGCGCGCTCACCGATCCCGCACTCGCGCATCTTCCGCTTTGAGTTGCAGCCGGTCGGATTCGAATCACTGGATGGCCACACCACTTGGTCGGTACCGCAATTTTGCGAGGCGGCACGCGGCGAATCGATCGATGCTCTGGCTGGAATCGGCGCCCCGCAGCGGTTTTTCAGCACGCTTGCACGGCTCGGCCTGGTGGCTCGGACATGGCCGCTGGGCGACCACGAACCGATCGATGCGCACTGGCTTGCGCGCCTACCCGGACGATGGCTGCTCATGACCTCGAAAGACGCCGTAAAATGTTCGGCTTTCGACGCGTCGCTTCGTGCGCGTTGCGTCGTGTTGCGTGTCGAGGCCATGGTGGACCCGTCACTCATCGACTGGCTGGAGGAGCGCCTGCGTGGATAGCCGTCTGCTTGAAATCCTGGTCTGCCCGATCTGCAAGGGTCCGCTGCGCTACGACAAATCGGCCCAGGAACTGATCTGTCAGGCCGACCGTCTGGCTTACCCGATCCGTGACGGCATCCCGGTGATGCTGGAGAATCAGGCCCGGGCCCTGCCCGAGTCGTGAATGCGCCCTTGAATTTTGTCGCGCTGGTGCCGGCGCGAATGGCATCCAGCCGCTTGCCCGACAAGCCCCTTGCCCTGATTGGCGGCATCCCGATGGTGATTCGTGTCGCCCGGCAGGCGCTGGCCTCGGGTGCACGACAGGTTGCGATTGCCACCGATTCGCAGCAGGTAATCGATGCGGCCCGGTCGTACGGCATCGACGCGCTGATGACCCGGGCTGATCATGCGTCGGGCACAGCCCGTCTGGCCGAGGCCGTCGCCCAGTTGGGCCTCGACCCCGATGAGATCGTCGTCAACGTGCAAGGCGACGAGCCATTGATTCCGCCGTCGCTGATCGGCGAAGTCGCCAGACTGCTGGCGGCCCAGCCCGACTGCCCGATGGCCACGGCGGCCCACCCGATCGAATCGGTGGCGGACTTCCTCTCGCCCCATGTGGTCAAGGTGGTGACCGACCGGATGCAGCGGGCGCTGTATTTCTCGCGCGCCCCGATCCCGTTCGAGCGCGATGCGATGCCCGGCTTTCCAAAAGAGCTGCCCGACCGCCTGCCGGCTGCCGGCCATGTGCTGCGCCACGTCGGTTTGTATGCCTATCGCGCTGCGTTCCTGGCGGCTTATCAGCAGCTCGACGCGTCCCCGCTGGAGTCGATCGAGGCACTCGAGCAATTGCGCGTTCTGTGGAATGGCCATCGAATCGCGGTGCTGACGGTGCCACAGGCGCCGCCAGCCGGCATCGACACGCCAGCCGACCTGGAGCGGGTGCGCCGCGCCGTCGAGTCGATCGAAACCCTGAACAGGCCGCATTGACCCTGGCTGCGGTTTGCGGTTAAGGTCGACCGAATATTCTTGATTCTGAAATAGTTGACACACTCATGCGTTTGATCCTTCTCGGTCCGCCCGGTGCGGGCAAGGGCACCCAGGCCAGCTTCATCAAGGAGAAGTTCGGCATTCCCCAGATCTCCACCGGCGACATGCTTCGCGCCGCGGTCAAGGCGGGCACGCCGCTCGGATTGGCCGCCAAGAAGGTGATGGATTCGGGCGGACTGGTGTCCGACGACATCATCATCGG
>CAIXXI010000369.1 GCA_903923345.1 uncultured Burkholderiales bacterium
GATTGACCACGAAGTTCTCGAGGGTCACAAATCCGGTGGATGCTTTCCGCTTTTCCGCGGCTTTGGCCTCGGCTGCAGCTTCATCAGGTTCACCGCGGCCCAGGAAAAACCAGGCAGCACCGCCGCCGCCCAATGCCAGCACGGCAGCCAATCCGATGATGATCAGCTTCTTCTTGCCGCCTTTGGCCTTGGGCGCGTCGTCTGCGCTCGCTTCCTTTTTCGCGTCACTCATGAATTCTCCGGCTCGAGTGCGCCGGCCTGCAGCGCTTGGATGAACCGATCATAGGAATGATGCGAACCGGACAAAGCACCGATAAGACCGGTGCGGCAGTGCTATTTCAAAGGCTCATGCAAAAAGGTCGATGCGGCCGATGCCGCGATGGCGCATCGGCTGAATGCGATCTGCTTCGTCTTCGCGGGCGTCCGAGGTTTTGATGCCAGTACTTGACCGCCCTGAAGGGGATGTGCCCGGGCCGCGTTGATCTCCGGAGCGGGCCTGCTGATCGGCATGGCTGCCGACTGCCGCATCACCCATTTTCAGGCCCTGCTCGGACAGCAGCTCTCGCAGCCGCGGTAAAGCCTGCTCGATCGCGGCTCGCGTTTCGACATGGGTGGCCTGAAAGCCGAAATGGGCCGAGTCGCCTTCCAGTGATAAGGCGACACGGATGGGTCCGAGGTCAGGCGGGTTGAGCGTGAGTTCGGCAGTCTGCAGCCCTTGCTTGACCATCCAGCTGATCCGCTCGCCGAATGCATGGCCAAAGCGCGGGTCGGTCACCGGAATCGTCACCGGAAAGTGTGGCGTCGGTGCAGCCGCATTCGGTGCGTCTGCGCCTGCGATCAGGGCTCGCAGGCCACCAGCAAACAGGCTGGGAGCCGGCGAGAGCGACTCGCTCATGCGGTCGGAGCTTCGCTCGTGCGTCGCCTGGGTCGCCGCACGTTCTGATCCGGATCCCGCTTCGATGCGCGTGTTCGAGGCGGGCTGCGACAAGCCCGACTGTTCGGCAACCGCAGAGGCGGCCGTGCGTCGGCTTGCCTGATCCGGTGTCGCGTTGTGGCGGCTGCCTGGTGCTGGCTGCAAACCGTCGGTGGATGTGTCGCCGTGGTGGGGCCGTGTCGTGTCGTCAAGTGAGGCTGCTTCGGCGCGGGTGCCTGCATTGGCCAACTGTTCGGCGAGTCCGGGTGGCGCGCAGTCCGCTGCCAGGTGCACATCACCGGGTGTGTCGCTGGCTGGCAACTGGGTGAGCGCCACGGGAGGCGACGCCAGCTCTTCGGTCTGCGAATCAGTGCGCGCAACCGATGTCTGCGCAGGGATGCCCGAGTCCTTCGCAGAAGACGTTACCGGCTCGTGCGTTGAGTCGGCTGCATCCGCCGGCACGCCCTGTGTTGACTGGGGTGCTTTGCTGGCGCTCGCACCGTGGCCGTGGGCCTGACCCCCGGGCGCATGCCGGTGGTGGCCAGGCGCCTTCAGTGGACGATCCTGTGCGGGAGGCGTCTCAGGCGATGTCTCGGGCTTGCGATTCCCTTCGCTGGGTTCATCCTGCCCCTCTCGTGCCGATTCGACTGGCGTGGGCGGTCGATCAGGTTCGGGCTGCGCTGTGGCACCCGACAAGGCCTGTGCAAACGGCGCAAAGGGTGCGTCCTGAGACGTCGGGGCGCTGGCTGTGCGGCCCCGCACCGGCTGTACGGATTCGATTCGAACCGAATCAAGGTTCATGGTGTGCCCTCATCAGCTTTGCGTCTGGCCATTTGATCGCTTGCAAACGCATCCATCGTGCGTTGGTCACGGCGCCCCTGCTTGAGGGATTCCCTGAGGGCACGGCGCTCGGCGAGTGCCTCGAATGCTTTGAGCCTGCGTTGCGTTTCGCGAAGTTCCGCCTGGCGTTGATCAGCGAGTTGTCCGCTGCGCTCGTGTTGACCGGTCTGCTGGCTGATCGCGCTGATCAGCCGGGCATCGAATTGCCCGGCGATGCGCAACTGCTCAGTGCCGACGGCCTGCCCGGAGCGGACCGGCCCGCGTTCGAGCGATTGCTCGCGGTATTCGGTGAGCGTGTTCAAGGTATTGGCGGCGGTCTCGACGTCCCGGCGCGCCTGTGTTGCGACCTTGACTGCATCATCGCGCGCAGACCTGGCCCGTTCGATCAGCAGGGCGAGCAGCTTGGGATCCATCTCTGTTCATCCTTCTTCAGGCGGCCTGGCGGCGGGCAGCCGCTGTCACCGTGTCGGTCTCACCGAGGGTCGGTGCGATCAGGGCTTCGAGCGCGCGGCGACTGCTCTCGAAATCAGCGCCTTCGGCCATGCCCTGCTGCAGCAGGGCTGAAATGCGCGGCATGAGTGCGATCGCCTGATCGGTCTGCGGGTCACTGCCGTGCAGGTAGGCGCCGACCGAGATCAGGTCGCGGCTGCGCCGATAGCGTGACCACAGAGCCTTGAGGCGTCGGGCAAACCGCAGTTGATCGGCGTCGGTCACCTGATGCATGACCCGCGAGATGGATTGTTCGATATCGATCGCCGGGTAATGGCCTTCCTCGGCCAGTGATCGATCGAGCACCAGATGCCCGTCGAGAATGGCGCGGGCTGCATCGGCGATCGGGTCCTGTTGGTCATCGCCTTCGGTCAGCACGGTGTAGAAGCCGGTGATCGAGCCGCCGCCCGGTTTGCCGTTGCCGGCGCGCTCAACCAGATGCGGTAGGCGCGCGAACACCGACGGCGGATAGCCCTTGGTGGCGGGCGGCTCGCCGATGGCCAATGCGACTTCACGGGCCGCCATGGCATAGCGGGTCAGTGAATCCATCAGCAGCAGCACATTGCGGCCCTGGTCGCGGAAATGCTCGGCGATCGAGGTGGCATAGACAGCGCCTTGCATGCGCAGCACCGGCGAGCAGTCGGCAGGCGCAGCCACCACCACCGCTCGGGCCAGACCCGCTTCGCCCAGGATGTCCTCGATGAATTCCTTCACCTCTCGGCCCCGCTCGCCAATCAATCCGACGACGGTCACGTCGGCTGCGGTGTAGCGGGCCATCATGCCCAGCAGGACGCTCTTGCCCACGCCTGATCCGGCGAACAGTCCCAGGCGTTGGCCTCGTCCCACGGTCAGCAGCGCATTGATTGCACGCACGCCGGTGTCCAGGGGCTGACGGACCGGGTCGCGATCCATGGCATTGAGGGGACGGCGCATGACCGGGCGTCGCTCGGCCTCACGCAAGGGTCCCAGCCCATCCATGGGCTGACCCAGGGCATCAACCACCCGCCCCAGCAAGGCTTCGCCATTGGGCAGCCAGCGGGAGCGGTCCTCGGCGCGCCGCCACGGGTGGCTCGGTCGAATCAGACTCGGACCGGGCACCGGTTCATCGATGGCCACCACCTGTGCACCGGGGCTCAGTCCGGCGGTCTCCGTCAATGGCATGAGGAAGATGCGGTCGTCTGAGAAGCCGACCACTTCGGCCTCGACGCGAGGTCCCTCGTCCGGGCCGATCGCACAGACTGATCCGACCGGCAGGCGCAGCCCGCTGGCCTCCATCACCAGCCCGGCCACTCGGGTGAGTCGTCCATGGACTCTCTGACGCGAGCCGGTGACAACCTGGGTGCGAAGTTCACCGAACATCCGTTGCCAGTCGGCATCGGTTGCCAGTCGAGGCGCTGCGTTCCCCGGTCTCATGCATCCACCCAGGTGTCGCTGCGACCGAGTGCGGCGAGCGCATAGTGCCAGCGGGTCTGCAGGCTAGCGTCGACACTGGCGCGGGGGGTATCGACCCGGCATCCGCCGCGGTTCACCGTTGGGTCGGGCACCAGATGGGCACCCCGCGAGGCCAGCATCGGCGCAAGGTGTTCGCCCATCAATGACGCGTCATAGGGGTTGAGCCTCACGGTCGGGCGAGCCTGTTCGTCGACGATGGCCTCCAGGGCTTGCCGCACGGCGGGGCTGATCAGATCGGCATCGATTCGAATCGCTGCACCGGTCGCACTGCGGGCGATTTCGACGGCCAGTTCAATGACCGAGTCCGCCACCGATTGCTGCAAGGTGGCGAGCTGATCGGTCAGTGCTGCGATCAACGCATCGGCTCGCTGGGCAAACTCCAGGTGCTGTGCACGCACTGCGTCGGCGGTCATTTGCTGGGCATGGTGCAGCCCCTTTTCGAATCCCTCGCGCAAGCCGTCTTCGAATCCGGGTTCGGGCGTTGGGTTCGCGGATTCAGCCTGCTTTGATGGGGCATGCCCTTTGCGATCCGGATGCAGCCCGCCAAGCGGCCCTGGCTTCCAGGGCGCCGCGGTAGCCAGGTCTTCGGCAAAGACAATACGGCTAGACGAAGGCGTCTTCACTGCCGCCTCCAATTGAGATCTCGCCTGCATCGGCGAGTTTGCGAACGATGCGCAGGACGTCGCGCTGTTGAGCCTCGACATCGGCCACCCGCACCGGGCCGCGCGACTCCAGGTCTTCCTTGAGACCCTCTGCGGCCCGCTGCGACATGTTGCGCAGAATCTTGTCGCGCACCTCTGCGGAGGATCCCTTCAGTGCAATCACCAGCCCGTCGGTCGCAACTTCTTTCAGCACCGTTTGGATGGCCCGGTCGTCCAGCCGGATGACATCCTCGAAGGTGAACATCTGATCCTGGATTGCCTGTGCGAGGTTCTCGTCGGATTCGCGCACCGAATCAAGCAGCTCGCCTTCGAGCTTGGTGCCCACGCCATTGAGGATTTCGGCTGCGACCTTGGTGCCGCCCAGCGCGGCCTTCTTCAGTTTGTCGGCACCGGCCAGGACATGTGACAGCACATCGTTGAGTTCAGACAGTGCGTTGGGTTGAATGCTGTCCAGGGTTGCGATGCGAAGCACCACTTCGCTGCGCGCCCGCGGCGCCAGTTTGGCCAGGATCTCCCCGGCATGGTCGCGCTCCAGGTGAACCAGGATCGAAGCGATGATCTGCGGATGCTCATTGCGCACCAGCTCGGCCACCGATTCAGCGTCCATCCACTTGAGGCCCTCGATGCCGCTGGTGTCGCTGCCCTGCAGGATGCGATTGATCAGCAGACCGGCCCGTTCCTCGCCGAGGGCCTTGCGCAGCACTGACTTGACGTACTCGTCGTTGTCGGCCACCAGCGAGCGGTTGTTGCCGGCTTCAGCCTTGAAGCGCTCGAGCACTTCGCCGACCTTGTCGCGCGGGACCGTGCGAATGCGGGTCATGGCCTCACCGATACGGTGAACCTCCTTGGGCGACAGGTGCTTGAACACCTCTGCCGCCAGTTCTTCGCCCAGCGTCAGCAGCAGGATTGCGCTTTGCTCGAGGCCCTGATCGTCCATCGGTCGGTCTCGTCAGAATGGAGTGAGTGCTTCTTGGGGTTGTTCGTCAGGCGTTGACCCAACCGCGAACCACATTGGCGACGGTGGCCGGATTTTCACGGGCCAGTCGAATGAGGTCTTCCTGAGGGCCGCCCGGGATGGACACCGACGAGGGCGCAGGCAAGGCGACATCATTGGCGACCACCGTGGTGCCGCCGGTGCGAACCGGCTCTGTCACCGGCGGCTTGCGCAGCGCCGGCCGAATCATCCCGAAGATCACCATCAGCCCAAGCACCACCAGGCCCAGCTGGCCGCCAATGCTGCGTGCCATTGAAAGGATGGTGGGGTCTTTCCAGAGCGGCACCGCTTCGGGCTTGGGCAGGTCTTCGAGGGTAAATGGCGCATTGACCACGTTCAGGGCATCGCCGCGATCCTTGTTGAAGCCGATGGCTTCACGGACCAGCGACTGGATCTGTTCGATTTCCTTGGCATCGAGTGCGGTCTGGATCGCCTTGCCGTCTTCGCCGACGACCCTCCGGTGATTGACCACGACCGCTGCCGTCAGTCGCTTGACGTTGCCTGCCGCGTTGCGGGTGACCCGCACGGTCTTGTCGACCTCGTAATTCGTGGTCGCGTCGCGTCGCGAGTCCTTGCCGCCCGCAGCACCTGCCGCCGCGCCGGCACTCATGGCTTGCGGTGCGCCATTGACCGGCGAGGTCGGCGTGGCCGGCGGCTGGTTGGACATCGCGCCGGGCACGCCCTGCGCAGCAGCGCCGTTGCTGCCACCGGCCTCAGAGACCTGCTGGCTGCGCACGGCAGCCGGCTCATTGCCCTGATTAGGCCGGTACTGCTCTGCGGTCGATTCGGACAGGGTGAAGTCGACATCGGCATTGACCTGGGCCTTGACGTTGCCCCGACCGACGATCGGCTCGACGATCTCCAGAATGCGAGCGATATAGGACTGTTCCATGGCCCGCAGGTACTGGAGCTGGTTGGAATCCAGGCCGCCCTGACTGCCGCCCTCTGCCGGGCCCGAGAGCAGTGCGCCGGTCTGATCGATGACACTGACCTGCTTGGTGGCCAGTTCCGGCACGGACGAAGCCACCAGGTGGACGATGCCTGCGATCTGGCTGCGCTCCAGCAGGCGTCCGGGGTGCACGGTCAGCAGCACCGAGGCGGACGGCTTTTGCTGCTCTCTGAAAAATCCGTTCGATGCGGGCAGGGCCAGATGCACGCGCGCGGACGATACCGCGGCCAGCGCCATGATTGAGCGGGCCAGTTCGCCTTCGAGTCCGCGCTGGTAATTGAGTCGTTCCTGGAACTGGGTCGTGCCGAATTTCTGGCCCTCCATCAGCTCGAAGCCGACGGTCCCGCCTTTTGGAAGCCCTTGCGAGGCCAGCCGCAGTCGCACGTCGTGAACCTTGTCGGCTGGCACCATGATGACGCCACCTGCCTCGGTGAAGGTGTAAGGCACGTTCATCTGGGTGAGTGCTGCAACCACCGCACCGCCGTCGCGATCCGACAGGTTGGAGAACAGCACCTTGTGATCAGGTGTGCGCGACCAGATCGCCGCAACGACGACCAGTGCAATGAGCGCAGCTGCGCCGCCGATCATCATCAGCTTCTTGTTCATCGGCAGTGCGCCGAAGGTGGTTCTCGGAGCAGGCAACGCAGGCGGGCTGAGGGCTGTGGTGTCCATAAGGATCCGTCGGCAAGATGGGGGCCATTCTCGGCTGGCGTCGGTCACGCTTGAGCCCGAAAAGCGCGGCCGGATTGCCGGTATTCAGTCTTTAGCCGCGCGGGTACGGGCCTAAAGTTTCCGAACCTCGCAGACTTTTCAGCCGAACCGACCATGGACCTCAAGCTCACCCCGGCGATGCTCTCGACACTGCAAAACGCGGTGAAGGCCGGCGCGCCTTCGGTCAGCGGTGGGGTTTCGTCTGCAGCCGGTGCGGTGCCCGGTGGCTCGTTCTCCAATGCGCTGGGCGATGCGCTGAAGTCGGTCTCTCGCACACAGGAGCAGGCCAGTGACCTGCAACGCAAGTTCCAGACAGGCGCTGAGGGCGTGAGCCTGGAAGAGACGATGATTGCGATGCAAAAAGCCCAGATCGGGTTTCAGGCCGCATTGACGGTTCGCAATCGGTTGGTCTCGGCCTATACCGACATCATGAACATGAGCGTCTAGAGGTTCGGCGGCCAATGAATGCAGCGGCGTCACGTACACGCTTGGTCATGCATTGCGCCTACCCTTCCCAGGGATTGATCACATCCACGCCGGCCGCCTGAAACGCTGAAACATCTCGCGTAGCGACCTTCATTGCCCGTGCTGCGGCGGTGGCGGCGATATAGGCATCTGCCTTGCCGATTACCTTGCCATCGGCTCTCGCTCGTGCCATCAGCGTCGCATAAGCGTTTGAAGCGTCCAGATCGAAGGGCAGTACCCGTCCGTTAAAAGCCGGCAAAACCTCAGTTTCCAAACGATGCTGGTAGATCGAGCGCTTTTTTCCGTGCGGCATCGTCGCCACGCCGAAGCGCAACTCGGCCACGGTGATCGCCGACAAGCAGATCGTTTCAATCGCTTGCGCGTCGATCCAGGCCAATACGCGTGAATCAGGCTCGATCTTCCACAGTTCAGAGATCACATTGGTATCGATGAGGATCATTCAAACCTCATCGGCTCGGCAGGGGTTGGGTCGCGCAACCGATTGAAGTGCTCGGCTTCGGCGTCGGTCAGGCCCCCGGCTTCACGGGCGATTGACGCAAGCATCGAGCCGAGCTTCAAGCGGCCTTCCGGCTTCGCGGCCTGCTCCAGGATGTCTCGAACCTCTGCCTCGGTGCTGCGGCCATGCTGGGCGGCTCGCACACGCAAGGCACGGTGCACGTCATCGGGCAGGTTTCTAATCGTCAGGGTTGCCATAGTGTCAAAAATTTATAACGCTTTCAATGATGTCATTTTTGCATAATGACTTCATCTGTGAAAGGCTGAATTGTTCGGCCGCGCCAACCTGTCCCGTTTGCCCTCACGGCTCGATTCAGCCACATGGGATGTCTTAAGCTGTCGGATTGACCTGACCCATCGAGCAAGCGCTCGACTCGATCCGACCATGAAACTCATCAGTGCAACGCCCAGCCCTTATGCGCGCAAGGTTCGCATTCAGCTCATCGAAAAAGGGCTGCCCTTCGAGCTGATCACCGAGGTGCCCTGGAACAGCGACACC
>CAIXXI010000370.1 GCA_903923345.1 uncultured Burkholderiales bacterium
GCCCGATGCGCGCAGTGTGCGCATTGTGTTTGCCCTGGTCGCCCAGGATGGTGGCATTGACGAGGTGCGCATGGACCGTGCCGCCAATGCCGCGATCCGCGAACTGGCCCTGCCTTCGGTCGGTGGCAGTGCCGGCGAGCTGAGCCTTGCCGCGCTCGAAGGCGCGGTTGAACGCTTGCGTGGCTTGCCGCCGCTGGCGCGCCCGGTGCTGCTGCGCCACCTGGTCGCCATGCAGGCGCGCGATGCCGCGCCGTCCACCGCCGAATTGCTGCGCATTCTCGGTGTCGCGATCGATGCGCCGCAGTCACTTGACGCAGGGATCGAGGCCCAGCGACTGGTCGCAAGCCTGACCGACGCGCTGAGCCGCTGAGCCGTTTCGGGGCGGCTCGAGCGTCGAGGGTCTCGGCCTGCGCCGGGCGCACAGGCTATCCTGCCGCACCCGTCCGACTCGCATCGCGTTCATGAGCCCGTCCCCATCCAAGCCGACTGATGCCCCCTCGTCGATCCGGCGCCGACTCTTGAGCGGCCCGGTTGCGATGGTGGCCGGCGCCGGCCTGACGCTCGCCGGCCTGAACTGGTGGCAGCGTGAGGGGATGGTCTGGGGCGGTCCTCAGCAGTTGCCGGCCATCGACTATCCGATCATCGACGGGCGTCGAATCGGGCCGACCCAGCTCGCCGGACGCCCGGTGCTGGTGAATTTCTGGGCAACGACCTGCGGCATCTGCATCGCCGAGATGCCCGATCTCATCCGTCTGTATCAGGACTGGCACCCCAAAGGCCTGGAGATGCTGGCGATTGCGATGCCCTACGATCGGCCGGACCGGGTCGTCGAGTTCGCGCGCCGCAAGGCGCTGCCCTTTCCGGTGGCGCTCGATCCGATGGGCGCCGCGGTAAAGGCCTGGGGTGGCATCGATGGCACGCCGATCACCTTGCTGGTCGATCCCGCCGGACGGATCCGCGCCCGCTGGACCGGCCGCATCGATGCGTCGATGGTTGAGCGCCGGATCGGGGCGAGTCTGGGCTGACCAGCCTAGCCGGCGGTCACGCCCGCAGCATGGGCCTGCTGGTCGGCGTGATAGGACGATCTAACCAGGGCGCCGACCGCCGCGTGAGTGAACCCTAACTCATATGCCTGCGCCTCGAACCGGGCGAAGGTGTCCGGATGGACATAACGGCGCACCGGCAGGTGATGCCGGGTCGGCGCCAGGTATTGGCCGATGGTGATCATGTCGATCTGATGCGCGCGCATGTCGCGCATGGTCTGAACGATCTCATCATCGGTCTCACCCAGCCCGACCATCAGCCCCGATTTGGTCGGCACCCCGGGCACCCGTTGCTTGAACTGCGCGAGCAGCTTGAGCGAATGGGCGTAGTCCGACCCGGGGCGCGCCTCCTTGTACAGGCGCGGCACGGTCTCGAGGTTGTGGTTCATCACATCCGGGGGCGCGGCCTCCAGGATGGCCAGCGAGCGATCAAGCCGGCCCCGAAAATCGGGCACCAGCACTTCAATACGGGTTGCCGGCGATGCCGCACGCACCGCCCGGATGCAGTCGACGAAGTGGGCTGCGCCGCCATCGCGCAGGTCGTCGCGGTCGACCGAGGTGATCACCACATACGACAGCCGCATCGCGGCGATCGTGCGGGCCAGGTTTTCAGGCTCCTGCGCATCCAGCGGGTCGGGGCGGCCGTGCCCGACATCGCAGAACGGGCAACGGCGGGTGCACTTGTCACCCATGATCATGAAGGTGGCGGTGCCCTTGCCGAAGCACTCGCCGATGTTCGGACACGACGCCTCTTCGCAGACGGTGTGCAGCCGGTGCTCGCGCAGGATCTGCTTGATCTCGTGGAAGCGGCTGCCGGGCGCGGCCGCCTTGACCCGGATCCAGTCGGGCTTGCGCAGCACCTCTTCGACCGGCACGACCTTGATCGGGATGCGCGCGGTTTTGCCCGCGCCCTTCTGTTTGGCGCTGGGGTCGTAGTCGGCCGATGGCGGTGTCTGGGGAGGGGTGAGGCTCATGGTCGTTCGATGTGGTCGGCCAGCCGCTGGCCGAAGTCCCGGGCCACGGACTGAAGCTCGGGAGCAGGATGCGCACCCGAGCGTGCCAGGTCAGTGACCGGCAGACCAGCATACCCGCAGGGGTTGATCCGGCCAAACGGCTCCAGGTCCATGTCGACGTTCAGGGCGATGCCGTGATAGCTGCAACCCCGGGTGATCTTCAGGCCGAGCGACGCGATCTTGGCGCCGGGGGTGCCGTCGGGGTCGGCCCGGTACAGGCCGGGTGCGCCGGGCTTTCGGATCACTTCAACCCCCCAGGCGCGGCAGGTTTCGATGGCAGCCGCCTCCAGACGGCAGACCAGATCGCGCACGCCAAGCCGGTGTCGGCGCAGGTCGATCAGGGTGTAGGCGACCACCTGGCCGGGGCCGTGGTAGGTCACCTGCCCGCCCCGCTCGGTCCTGAAGATGGGAATTGAGCCGGGAGTGAGCACATGCTCCACTTTCCCTGCCAGGCCCTGGGTGAACACCGACGGATGTTCGATCAGCCAGATTTCGTCGGGCGTGTCGTCACCGCGCCCGGCGGTGAAGTCACGCATTCCGGTCAGGGTCGGTTCATAGGGCGCTGCGCGCAGCGGTCGGATGATCATGTCGAGAGGGGGCAGAACAGCGCACAATCGGTGATGGTACGCGCGGTGCCGCGGGCTCAACAGGGATGCAGCGAGATGGTCGATGTGATGAGGCCGGTCGAACTGATCGCCGCCGCGATCGGCGAAGGTGCGCCGGATCGGCGAACCCGGGCGGGTGCCGCGGTCCTGCGCCGCTGGGGACTGGGCCGCAGGCTGGCAGCGCGCGGCCGCTCGGTGCGCTGGGGCCGCGGCGTTGCCTCCGACCTGAGCCTGATCGGGCAGGGCCCGATGCGCGTGGTGGCTGAATTTTCGCAACGGCTGGCCGCCCGGGTCGAAGACTCGATCGCAGATGGCCAGCTGCCGGTGGTGATCGGTGGCGACCACTCCTGTGCGATCGGCACCTGGAGCGGTGTGGCCCGCGCATTGCACCACCTGCGTCCGGCCCGCGAGGACGTGCTGGGCCATGACCTGCGGCGCGCCGGCACCCGCCTGGGCCTGGTCTGGATCGATGCCCACCTCGATGCCCACACCCCCGAGACCTCCGAATCGCAGAATCCGCATGGCATGCCGCTGGCGGCACTGCTGGGCCATGGCGCGGAATCGCTGACCGCGGTGGCAGGCCCGAGCCCCAAGCTGCGGCCGGCCGATGTCGTGCTGATCGGTCAGCGCAGTTGGGAGCGGGGGGAGGCCGATCTGCTGCGAAGGCTCGGCGTGCGCATCATGGACAGCCAGGAAGTCGCCCGGCGCGGTTTCCAGGCCTGCATGAGCGAGGCGATTGCCCAGGCCAGCGACGGCACCGCCGGCTGGGGCTTGAGCTTCGATCTGGATGCCCTCGATCCGCAGGATGCCCCCGGCACCGGCACGCCGGTTGCGCGTGGCCTGCGTCTGGACGAAGTGACTGCCGCCCTGCACGGGCTGGCCTGGGAGTCACGCCTGCTGGCCTGTGAACTGGTCGAGTACAACCCCGTACTGGATCGCGATCGGGTGACCGCGACCGCCGCCGAACGCCTGCTGGGCGCGCTGATCGATCGTCGCAGTGCGGCTGCGGTCAGAGCACCACTTTGACCAGCGGATGCGAGGTGAGCTCGCGATACAGCGCATCGAGCTGATCGCGCGACGTCGCCCGGATGGTGGCGGTCAGACCCAGATAGTTGCCCTGGCGCGAGACGCGCATCTCGAGGGTGCTTTCGTCGAACTCGGGCGCATGGCGCTTGATGACCGCCACGATCACCTCTGCGAATTCATCGACCCGGGCGCCCATGACCTTGATCGGGAAGTCGGTGGGAAACTGCAGCAGGTCGGCCAATCGGTCGACTGCACCGCTCACTGATGCGCCCTTGCTGTCCTGATCGCTCATGGCGGTGCTGGCCCGGGCTTCAGGCCGCGGCCTTGGCCTGCTGGTAGGCCGCATGCAGCTTGCGAAACACCGGGCCGGGTGCGCCTGATCCAACCGGACGGCCATCGAGTGAGCTGATCGCCAGAACTTCCTTGGTGGCCGACGACAGCATCAGCTCGTCGGCGGCCTCGACCTCGGCCTGTGTCACCGGTCTGATCTCGAAGGGCAGGCCCTGCGTCTCGCACAGCTCCTGTATCAGGCCGTAGCGGATGCCTTCGAGGATCCGGTTGTCGCGCGGCGGGGCGATCACCCGGCCGGCCTTCACCATCCAGATGTTGCTTGACGATCCCTCGGTCAGGAAGCCGTCCCGGAACATCACGCACTCGACCGCACCGGCATCGACTGCGGATTGCCGTGCCAGCACATTGCCCAGCAGCGACACCGACTTGATGTCACACCGGAGCCAGCGCTGATCGGGCAGGCTGATCGCGGCCACGCCGTGTTCGAGTTGCGCAGCCGGCACGGTGGGCAGCGGGCTGGTCATCGCGAACACGGTCGGGGTGATGCCCTTCGGAAAGGCATGGTCACGCTTGGCCACACCTCGGGTCACCTGCAGGTAGACGAACTGATCATTCCAGGGATGCCGGCTGATCAACTCATCGACCAGCCCGCGCCAGCCCTGGGCATCATGGGGATTGTCGATGCGCAACTCGCCCAGGCTGCGCACCAGCCGGGCATGGTGCTGAGCCCAGCGAAAGGGTTTGCGGCCATAGACCGGCACCACTTCATAGACGCCGTCGCCGAAGATGAAACCGCGATCGAGCACCGGGACCCGCGCTTCGCCGATCGGCATGAATTCGCCGTTGAGGTGGACGATGGCGTCTTCGGTCATGAGGTCTCCGGAATCGGGTGGGATATCACTTGAACCAGAGTCGGATCGTATCCCAGGCGCGCCCGAAGACACCGGCCTGATCGACCGCCTCGAGGGCCAGCAGCGGATGTTCGGCGATGGTCTTGTCGTCGTACTGCACCCGCAGTGTGCCGATGCGCTGGCCCTTCGTGAGCGGCCCCACCAGCGGCTGGATGCGTTCGATCTCGCCCTTGACCTTCTGGCCCTGACCGCGCGGCACGGTGGCCAGCACCGCGCCCTCGAAACCGGCCTTCACTTCGCGTGCAGCGCCCTTGAAGACCGGGTAGCTGGCAGCCGGCTGGTCCTTGGCGTAGAGCTTGACCAGATCGAAACCGCCAAACCCGTAGTTCAGCAGTTTCTGCGACTCGATCGCCCGGGCCGACTCCGACGCCGCACCGAGCACCACCGACAGCAATCGACGCTCGATGTCGGTGCCGGGCTGCACCCGCCGGCTCGATGCAACCAGGCAAAAGCCTGCGGCATCGGTGTGCCCGGTCTTGACGCCATCGACGGTGGGGTCGATGAAGAGCAGGCGGTTGCGATTGGGCTGCTTGATGTTGTTGTAGGTGTAGTCGCGCTGCGAATACAGCTTGTAGAAGTCCGGGTGATCCTGAATCAGCCGGGTCGCCAGCGTCGCCAGGTCACGGGCGGTCGAGTAGTGCTGCGCACCCGGCAGCCCCGAGGCATTGGAGAACAGGGTGTTGGTGAGCCCCATCCGTTTGGCTTCGGCATTCATCTGCTGGGTGAAGCCGGCCTCGCTGCCACCGATGGCTTCGGCCAGCACGATGGCCGCGTCATTGCCCGACTGAACGATCAGCCCGTGAATCAGCTCATCGACCGTGGCCGGCTTGGGCGGATCGATGAACATGCGCGAGCCGATGGCCGCATGCGCCAGCGGCGACACCGGCGGGCGGGTGTCCAGGGCCAGCTTCTTGTCCTTGATCGCATTGAAGACCAGGTAGGCGGTCATCAGCTTGGTCAGCGAGGCGGGCTCGACTTTCATGTCCGGGTCGCTGGCCGCCAGGAGCTGGCCGGTGGTCAGGTCCATCAGCAGCCAGGAGCGCGCGGCAATCAGCGGCGCATCGCGCGGCGCAAGCCCCTGGGTCGCGCCCACCGTGTTCTGAGGCTGGGCGGCTGCGGACGACGCAGCAGGTGCCTTGGATCGTGACGGTGCGGCCACAGCCGAGGTGGCCGACAGCGAGACGCTGAGCAGCACGAGCGACAGCGCTGCGGCAAGCGGCTTTCGGGTCGGTGCGTTGAGGTCGGTGGGAAGCGGTAAGAGGCGAGTGCCCATCAGTGGAACATCCTTGCGCAAGGCGGCGGATTATACGGATCAGGATCGATCGATCACTGCGGGGCGCTCGTGGTCGGGCCAGTGACGGGCGCCCTCCTGTGCCGAGTGCGCAAGCCGCAGGGCGGCAGCGTCTCCAGCCCGCATCCGCACCAGTTCGATGACTTCCCGCATCACGGTTCGCATCACCTCCAGGTTCACGCAGTCCTGCAGCCGGGCTTCCAGCACGCTGCCAGCCTGGCCCAGTTCGCGGGTCACCGCACCGTCGATGTGACGCTTGAAGGCATCCAGCAGGAGGTCACGCGACGGCGCAGGCTCCGGCTGAATCGGATCGTGCATGCCGACCAGGACGATCAGGCCCTGAGCCAGCAATTCCTCCAGTCGGATCGGCAACTCGGCCGGACGCAGCGACAGCGGCAACTGCGCTAGCGCCCGGTGCCCGTCGATCATCGACAGCAGCCGCAGTGCCTGAGGCGTCAGCCCCCGGCTGGGTCTGACCCGTTCGGCGTCGCCGGCAGGCGTTCTCGAATAGACCCGGCGCGGGTCGGGCGCAGCCATTGGGTGCGCAGCGGTTCAGCGCAGCTCGCGCATCATCAATTGCTTGATGACGGTGAGCTTGTGGTGAAAGAAGTGATCGGCGCCCGGGATCACCACCACCGGCAGCGACTGCGGGCGCGCCCAGTCGAGCACCGCCGACAGCGGCACGGTTTCATCGGTCTCGCCATGGATCACCAGGGTGTCGCCAGGCACGTTCTCGATGCCGAACCGGGAAGTGGCGGTGCCAATGAACACCAGCTTCGAGGCTGGGGTGCCCGCCTGCTCGAGCTGCTTTGCCACCCGTGACTGCACCATCGTGCCGAAGGAAAATCCGGCCAGCACCAGGGGCAGCGCCGCGCCTTCCGGTTCAGCCGCCCGAGCGGCCGCGACCACGGCCAGCAGGTCCTCGGTTTCGCCGCGCCCTTCATCGTGCGGGCCTTCGCTGTCGCTGACGCCGCGGAAGTCGGGCCGCCAGCAGACGTAACCACAGGCCAGCAAGGCCCGAGCCATCGTCTGGACGACCTTGTTGTCGCGCGTGCCGCCAAACAGCGGATGGGGATGGGCGATCACCGCGATACCGCGCACCGGGCCGGTCTCGGGGCGGTCCAGCGCGATGTCGATGCGACCGGCCGAGCCGGTGATGCCGATGATTCGGGTGGCGGGGTTCATGGCGGATCCGAAGGCGCGCGGCTCAGGCGTCGATGCGCAGGCGGGCCACCGGCACGCCGTCGCGCAGGTGGCTGTCGACGATCTCGTCGATATCGGTCTGGTCGACATAGGTGTACCAGACGCCTTCCGGATACACGACCGCCACCGGGCCGTGTTCGCAACGGTCGAGGCAACCGGCCTTGTTGACCCGCACTTTGCCGGGACCGTTGAGGCCAAGCGCCTTGACCCGATCCTTGGCATGGGCCTGCATCGCTTCGGCGTTGCGGCTGGCACAACATTCGCGGCCATCGTCGCGGCGATTCAGGCAAAAAAACAGGTGATGGGTGAATCCCACAGACAGCACTCCAGGGGCCTCAATGGCCTGTCAATTGATCGGATGCCAGTGTTTCCGGCGGCGATGCAGGTGCGGCGTTCTAATCCTTTAGAAGGGGTCGACGCCCTCGGCGTCAAGCCTCATAGTCGCTAAAAATGAAATGAGACTCAGGCAATGCAACCAGACGGCGACTTGCAATTCTACAAAGCACTCTTCAGCCTGACCGATCAATCCTCAACCGTCGCCTGGGTCCTGTGCAAGGACCCCGGCGTGCCGCTGGTTTTCAGCCGATTTGCGAAGCAGGTCTTTGGTGAGCCCATTGAGCTCAATGATATCCGGGCAAAAGTCGTCGAAACCGTGCATGTCGATGACCGTTCGGAGGCCCTGAGTCGGCTGGACGAGGTCGCCAGCACGGGCCGAATGATCCAGATGCGCTTGCGCATCTGGCGAGTCGACACCCGGGATTATGGCTGGTTCGATTGCTCCTTCGCGGCGATGTCCCGCGACGGGAGCCGCGTCACCCAATGGGCGTTCCGGGCGCTTGACGTCGCTGAGGAGGTTCGGGCGCAGCAGGCGGTCCGCGAGGCCAGCCAGCGCAAGGACGCTTTCATTGCCCTGCTCGGGCATGAACTGCGCAACCCGCTCTCCCCGATCATCAACTCACTGGCTCTGATCCGGGCCCATCGTCCGAATGAGGCGATCCTGCACGAGGTCGATCTCATCGAACGTCAGACCCGGCAGATGGTTCGGCTGATCAATGACCTGCTGGATGTGTCCCGACTCGACCACGACCGCATCAACCTCGAAACGGAGCGCTTCGACCTGCGTCTGACCCTCGGGCAGATTCGGGAGGTGATCCTGCGAGTGCAGGCCGACATGTCGCACCGCCTGACCCTGGCCCTGCCTGATCGGCCGGTGATGGTCATCGGCGATCAGGCGCGCATGAGACAGGTGGTCGGCAACCTCATGCGCAATGCGGTCAGCTACAGCCCCCCGGGCAGTCCGGTGACCCTGTCGCTGTCGGTGACGGCCGACGGGGAGGCCAGGATCGACCTGACCGATGCCGGCATCGGCATCGCATCTGAGCGGCTGGCAACCCTGTTCGAGCCCTTTTCCAGGCCAGGTGATGCGTTTCGGCATCCGCGCGCAGGCCTCGGGCTGGGCTTGTCGCTCGCTCGGCGCTTGATGGAGATGCAGGGCGGACACCTCGCCGTGCACAGCGCGGGCCCGGGTCTGGGCAGCACCTTCAGCGTCTTTCTGCCGCTTGCTGACCCGGCCGATGGGCCGGTGGCCTCGATACAGCCAATCCCAGTGAAACAGCCCGAGCCGCCGTCGCCCACTTCAGCGCCCGCCGCCAGCCCCTCGCTGCCTGAGGCGTCGTCGGCTCGGTCACTGTCGAGCATTCTGGTGGTCGACGACAACGAGCGGGCGGCCGACTCCCTGACCCGGCTGCTGCGGCTGTGGGGCCACTCGGCGCGGGCCGCTCACGACGGGCCGAGCGGACTGGATCTGTATCGGACCCTGCACCCCGATGTCGTGATTCTCGACATCTCGATGCCGGGCATGAGCGGGGTTGAGGTAGCTCGCCTGCTGCGTGCCCAGCAGGGTGCGCGTGCACTCAAGATTTATGCGGTGTCGGGATTTCCTGCCAGCGAAAAGACCGACCCGACCGACCTGGCTCTGTTCGATCGCTATCTGGTCAAGCCGGTCGATCTGGACCTGCTGCGCGACGTGCTCGAGCCGATCTCAAGCAATTCGCTGCTGCACTGACCCGGCCGGCGCTCAGGCCCCGCCCGACCGGCGGGCGCTGGCGCGGCCCCAGAACCAGGCGATGGCGGCCAGTGGCCAGAGCATTGCGACCGCACGCAATACCCCATGCAGATTGATCAGTTGTCCGGCTCGCGCCGACTGCAGCGTGCTCTCGAAATAGCGGTCATCCGGTGCGAGGTTGACCAGCATCAGTCCCAGCACCGCCAGCACGATCGCAAGCATCGCCTGGGTGCGATCACTGAGCGTCTCAAGTGCATACAACAGTGCTGCACCCACCACCAGCCCGCCCTGGGCGCCGGGTGTGAGCCAGGCCAGCGGGTCGGTGGCGCCATACAGGCCCTGCATGGCGATGCTGCGCAAGCCGAATGCACACAGCGCGGCGATCGCCAGCACGGCCAGCCGCTGTCGGGTGCTGCGCACCAGCGCAAAGACCAGCGAACCCGACACGCAGACCGCGCAGACCACCACCGCCGCCTCGATCGCCACGCCGGATGCGGCCGGTGTCGGCCCGGCCCAGAGCCGATCGATCCAGCGCGACAACTCGGAGGCGTCGGAGCCGCTCAGGCTGTCGATGAGCCATTGCACGGTCGGGCGCAGCTGTCCGCAGCCAAACAGCAGGCGCTGAGGCACGAGCTGGATCGCCAGCCAGACCAGCAGCAGCAGCCAGCCCGAGGGCGGGCCCTGTTCGTACCAGCGCGGCAGGCTGGGCAGGGCGATCCGATCCGATGGACCCGCCGGGCGATTGAGCAGCGCGCCGATCCAGCCGCCGAGCAGCCCGCCGCTGGTGTTGGCGATCCAGTCGAGCAGCGAAGGCACACGCCCGGGCAGAAAGCTCTGCATGGATTCGAGCACCAGCGACGTCAGCCCGCAGGCCAGGGTGACCACCAGCACGGTGGTCGGTGCGCGCAGGCGCATCAGCCAGCCCAGGGCGAGCAGCAGGCCGAGCACCAGATACGCCAGCACATTGCTGAGCACATCGAACCAGGTCCAGAAGCGCGGCAGGCCCCGGCTCAGGAAATCGAACGGGTGCTGCGTGCGCAGCATCCAGTTGCTCATCGGGTACAGGGTGCCGATCACCACGGCCACCAGGAACAGCAGCCCCAGCGCCCGCATCAGGGCCGTGGCCTTGCGGGGCCGCGGTGGCAGGTCGATCGTGATAAACATGGAGGCGTTCAGAAGGGTGGAGAGGACATGATCGACAGACTCCGATTCGAGCATGTCGAGTCGATCGATTCAACCAATGCAGAGTTGATGCGCAGGCCTTTCGGGGTGCAGCCGCTGCCGCCGTGCGCCCTGCTCGCCGACCATCAGACCGCCGGGCGTGGCCGTAACGGGCGTCGCTGGCTCGATGATTGTGAGCGCTCACTGTTGCTTTCAGTGAGCATTGATCTGCATGCCGAGGATGCCCTGGTGCTGGGCCTGCCGCTGGCGGTGGGTGTCGTGATGGCTGAGCTGCTCGAGCGGCATGCGGTATCGGTCCGCCTGAAATGGCCCAATGACCTGTACCTCGATGGCCCGGACGGGCCGGTCAAGGCGGGTGGCATTCTGGTCGAGGCCCGGCAGTCGGGTGCGGTGCGACGCATCGTGATCGGCTGTGGCTTGAACCTGAGCCCGAGCCCTGCCATCACCCCGGACACCGCGCATCAGCCGGTGGGCGCGCTCTTTGCGGTGCAGGGCCCACCGCCCCGGGAGCAGCTGGCGCGACGCCTCGCCAGCGAGCTGGTGGCCGCGACCGAAGGGTTTGCACGAGACGGCCTGCCGCCCTTCATCGACCGATGGCGTTCACGCGACCTGCTCGCCGGCCAGGAGGTGGATGTGATCCGTCCGGATGGCCGCCGCGATGCGGGCATCGCTCGAGGCATCGACGAGGTTGGCGCCCTGATCGTCGAATTCGACGGTGCACGCATCGAGCACTGCATGGCCGGAGACGTCAGCGTGCGCCGTCGACCCGATGCGGGCCTGCCGATCGACTCAGGCGCACGGGTAAAGTGACGCACTGAACAAGGCATCACCAAACCGCACCGACACTGGAGACACCATGCATTCACGACGCACTGCGCTGGCGAGACTGACCTGGAAGCTGGGCTGCGCGATGGCCCTCACCCTGGCGGCCGGCGCTGCACCGGCGCAGTCTGCAGCGCCCTGGCCGACGCGTCCGATCACGATGATCGTGCCCTTTCCCCCGGGTGGCGTCACCGACCTGATGGCCCGCGAACTGGCCAAGCGGCTGACCGACACCCTGGGCCAGCCGGTGGTGGTCGAGAACCGGGCGGGGGCAGGCGGCAACATCGGCACGCAGGCCCTCGCGCGGGCGCAGCCCGACGGCCACACCCTGGGCGTGCTCACCGTCAGCGCCATGTCTATCGGGCCGTATGTGCACAAGTCGCTGGGCTTTTCGCCGGCAAAGGACTTCACCCCGATCTCCAACCTGGTCAACACGCCGGGTGCGGTCATTGCGCCGGCCCGCTCGCCCTTCAACAGC
>CAIXXI010000371.1 GCA_903923345.1 uncultured Burkholderiales bacterium
CGAAGCGGGTCTGGCCTTCGAAGCCTACGAAGATCCGGTGCATTTTGTGCATCGCGAACAGCAGTTGCCGGTCAATGTCGATCCCCTGGAGTCCAAACTGGACGACCCGATGGAGCGCGAGCGCCTGCATCGGGTTTTTGCGCGCGGTTTGAGTGAGCCGGTCGGCTGGGTGTTGCCGATTGTGCCGGCACGCCTGGCGGCTGCAGCCAACCGGATGCGCCAGCCGGCGCAGCTGTGGCAGGCCACCGCCTGGCCCCTGCGAACCGAACGCTGCTTTCTGGCGCCCGGGGATTCGTCGATCGGCTATCGCTTGCCATTGGCGTCATTGCCCTGGGTCTCCGAAGCCGAATACCCCTGGATCTATCCCACCGACCCGACCGCAGCGACCGGCCCCCTGCCGACGCGCGAGGCATTGCTCGAAGCCGGACGCACCGAGCCGCGCCGTGAGGCGCCCGGCATGCGCACGGCACCGGGTGTGCGGCAGGCACCGATTCGCTCGGCCCAGGCCGCGGGTCGAACCCCGCAGCAGATCGACCGCGACAGCGCTGACGGGCAGGGCAGTGCGGCTGGCGGCTCCTATGCCGGCGTGGCCCGAACGGCCCTGTGCATCGAGCCTCGCGATGGCCGACTCTATGTGTTCATGCCCCCCTGCGGCCAACTGGACGAATACCTGCAGCTGGTCGCGGCGGTCGAAGACAGCGCGCGTGGAAGTGGCCTGCGCATCATTTTCGAAGGCTATGAGCCGCCCCGAGATCCGCGTCTGGCCGTCCTGCGCATCACGCCCGATCCAGGCGTGATCGAAGTCAATGTGCATCCGAGCACGAGCTGGGATGAACTGGTCGAACGGACCACGACGCTGTATGAGGCCGCTCATCAGACCCGACTGTCCACCGAGAAGTTCATGCTCGATGGCCGTCATGTCGGCACAGGCGGTGGCAACCATGTGGTGATGGGCGGCGCCACGCCGGCGGATTCGCCCTTCCTGCGCCGCCCCGATCTGCTGGCCAGTCTGATCGCCTGGTGGCTTGCGCATCCGTCGCTGTCCTATCTCTTCTCGGGCCTGTTCATCGGCCCGACTAGCCAGGCGCCGCGCATCGACGAGGCACGCCATGATTCCGTGCGCGAACTCGAAATCGCCTTTGCCGAAATGGCCCGCCTGCAACTCGAAGGGCCGCAGTCCTGCCCGCCCTGGCTGATTGACCGCCTGCTTCGCAACCTGCTGGTCGATGTCAGTGGCAACACCCATCGCACCGAGTTCTGTATCGACAAGCTCTTTTCGCCGGATTCGGCCAGCGGTCGCCTCGGCCTGGTCGAGCTGCGTGGTTTCGAGATGCCGCCGCATGCACGCATGAGTCTGGTGCAGCAGTTGTTGTTGCGTGCACTGATTGCACGATTCTGGCGCGCGCCGATCGACCCGTCGCGCCTGCCGCGCTGGGGCACCGACCTGCATGATCGCTTCATGCTGCCCTCGGTGATCCGCCAGGATCTGGCCGAGGTCATCGACGACCTGCGCGCCCACGGCTATGGATTTGATCCTGCATGGTTCGATGCCCATTGGGAATTCCGCTTCCCGAAGCTCGGCGATTTCGAAGCGGGTGGCGTGCAACTGGAACTGCGCATGGCGCTCGAACCCTGGCCGGTGATGGGCGAGGAAGGCGCTGCAGGCGGCACCGTGCGATTCGTTGATTCGTCCATCGAGCGCATCGAGGTCAGGGCGCAGGGGCTGGTGCAGGGCCGACATGCGATTGCGGTCAACGGCCATGCCCTGCCGCTTCGGTCAGTGGGCGCCGAGGGTGCCCAGATTGCCGGCGTGCGGTACCGCGCCTGGCAGCCGGCCTCCTGCCTGCATCCGACGATCGGCGTGCATGCACCGCTCACAGTCGATCTGATCGACACCTGGAATCAGCGCTCGCTGGGCGGCTGTCAGTACCATGTGGCGCATCCGGGCGGCCTGAGTCACGAGCGCTTTCCGGTCAATTCGTATGAGGCTGAAGCGCGGCGCCTGGCGCGCTTTTTCAGGATGGGCCACACGCCCGGGCCGATCAGCCTGAAGCCGGCGCGTATCGACCCTGAATCGCCCTTCACCCTGGACTTGCGGCGTGCCTGATCCGCTGGCGGGCTATCCACTGGATGGGTCGCAGCATGACGAGATGTTCGTCGCAGCGGGGGTGCCCCGGCCGCACTGGCAGCGCATCGCCGAATCGCTTGCGCGGGCAGAGCCGGCCCTGATTCGCGACCGCATCGCCACCATCGAACGCGAAATCCGCGACAGTGGCCTGACCTATAACGTCTACGCCGATCCGCGCGGCGCGGTTCGGCCCTGGAGCCTGGATGCGCTGCCGCTGATCCTGCCTGCGCAGGAATGGTCCGAACTGGAGTCGGCCATCATCCAGCGAGCAAGGCTGATGAATGCGGTGCTCGCTGATGTCTACGGGCCTCAGACCTTGCTGGCAGAAGGCGTCATTCCGCCAGAGCTGGTGCTGGGTCACAGTGCCTTTCAGCGTGCGGCCTGCGGGTCGAACTGGTCGGGCGGCCAGCCCTTGCTCATGTATGCAGCCGATCTGGCCCGCGCGCCCGATGGCCGCTGGTGGGTGATTTCCGATCGCACCCAGGCGCCTTCGGGCGCAGGCTATGCCGTCGAGAACCGCCTGATCGTGTCCCGGGTTTTCCCGGGGCTGTTCAAGTCGCTGCACACACAGCGGCTGGCAGGCTACTTCGCTGCCCTGCGCGACACACTGCGCGACGCCGCACCCGTTGGCGATGGCCCGCACCTGACCGTGCTCCTCACACCGGGCCCCTGGAACGAGACCTATTCCGAGCATTCGCTGCTGGCACGGTATCTCGGTTTTACGCTGGTCGAGGGCGGCGATCTGACCGTGCGGGCTGGCAAGGTCTGGCTCAAGGGCATCGACGGCCTGCGCCGTGTCCACAGCATCCTGCGTCGCCAGGACGATGATTTCTGCGATCCGCTCGAGCTGCGTGCCGATTCCGCACTCGGCATCCCGGGGCTGCTCGATTGCGCGCGGCGCGGCACGGTGCTGATCGCCAATGCGATCGGGTCGGGCGTGGTCGAGTCGGGCGCCTTGATGGGCTTCTTGCCGGCGCTGTGCCAGCGTCTGCTGGGCGAGTCGCTGCGCATGCCGTCCGTTGCGACCTGGTGGCTGGGAGAGCCGGCGGCCTTTGCTGATGCCATCTCCCGCATGAAGGATCTCGTCTTCAAGTCGATCGACCCGCAGGTCCGGGCACCGACCACCTTCGGGATGGACCTCGATCCTGCCGGGGCGCGGTCGCTCTTTGCCCGCATCCGACGGCAACCGCAGGCCTGGGTGGCCCAGGAAACCGTCACGCTGTCTCAGTCACCGGTCTTCGAGCCGGCGCCGGCAGAGCTGCTGGGGGCGCGTTCGATCATCCTGCGGGTGTTTGCGGTGGCGTCTCGCGGTCAGTGGGTGGTGATGCCGGGCGGTCTGACCCGAGTCGCTGCCAGCGGTGATCGGCGGATCGTGACGATGCAGCGCGGCGGTGCATCCAAAGACACCTGGGTGCTGTCGCCCGGGCCTCTGAGCGGCGCGCTCTCCTTGCTCCAGACCACGGTCGGCCCTCAGGACCTGGTCCGATCAGGCACCGCAAGCCTGTCCTCCCGCTCGGCCGAGAACCTGTTCTGGTTCGGTCGATACTCCGAGCGCACCGAGGCGGTGGCCAGACTGCTGCGGGTGGCACTGCCGCGGCTGTCGGTCGATGAAATCGATGACCGCACTGACCGCGCCCCCTTGCTTGCTCTGGCTGCGGCCCTGGGCCTGCCCACCCCGGCGGATGCGCCTGAAGCAGCGCTGCTGGCCTCGGTTTTCGAATCCGGCTCCGGTGAGACCCTGCGCGATGTCCTGTCACAGCTGCAGCGTCTGGCCTTCACCCTTCGCGATCGCCTGTCGACCGACCACTGGCGGGCCATCAATCGCATGACTCAGGACCCGGCATTCGAAGGCTTTCGAGATCTCGCCCAGGCGGTGGGACTGCTGGATCGAACGGTTGCCGGCATGGTCACCCAGTCGGGTTTCATGCTCGACGGCATGACCCGTGACATCGGCTGGCGCTTTGTTTCGGCAGGCCGTCGAATCGAACGCCTGCGTACCGTCTGCGCGGCACTCCTGGCTGCCAGCGAGCCAGGTCGATCGTCTGGCCTGGACTGGCTGCTGGAATTTTGTGACTCCACAATCACCTACCGTTCGCGCTATCTCGGCTCGCCCGAGTGGCTGCCGGTGCTCGATTTGCTGTTGCGAGACGACACCAACCCCCGCTCAGTGGCCTATCAGATGAAGGGGCTGTGCGATGTGCTCGATCGAATCGAACAGGGTCTGGGTCAACGCGATGCGACCCGGGTGCCCGAGGTGCTGCGCGCGCTTGATTGCTGGCAGAATCCGGCTGATCTGCAGGTGGGACCCCGACTGTCCGAGTGGTTGATGCAGGTCAGTCGTGCGACGGCTGATCTATCCGAGAGCCTGTCGATGCGATTCTTCTCCCATGCACATGACAGTCGCCGAACCCAGTTCGCGGCCTGAGAGCCGGCTGATCGAAGTCGTCCATCAGACGGCGTATCAATATCAGCGGCCGGTCGAGCAATCCTGGCAACTGGCGCATCTGCAGCCCCGATCGATCGATCGCCAGACCGTCCGCTCCCACCGCATCGAGATCGACCCGATTCCCGACTGGATCGAGTCCGGTTGCGACTATTTCGGCAACCGCGAAACCCGCTTCGCCATTCATGCGGCGCACCGCACGCTCACAGTGACCACGACCTCGCTGGTCGAGGTGCATTCGGAAGACCCCAGCCCCCTGGGCCGCAGCATGCTGAGCGATGCGCAGCAGCGGCTGGACCGGGCGCAATTCACTTCGCCCAGCCCGCAGGTTCCAGGATCACGGCGTGCACAGCTTTATGCGAGCCGCAGTTTCAGGGACGGCCAGCCGTTTCTGGAGTCGATTCAGGATTTGAGTCATCGAATCCACCGGGATTTTCACTTCGACCCGAACGCCACCACTGTCACCACGCCATTGGAGGTGGTCATCGCCAAGCGCAGCGGCGTCTGTCAGGACTTTGCGCACCTGATGATTGCGTGCCTGCGCGAAGTCGGGGTCCCGGCCCGCTATGTGTCCGGTTATATCGTCACTGAGCCGCCCCCGGGTCAGCCCCGGCTGATTGGTGTCGATGCCTCCCATGCCTGGGTCTCTGCCTGCAGTCCAGAGGGTGTCTGGGTCGATATCGATCCAACAAACGACCGCTTTGTCGATGCCGACTTTGTCACCCTGGCCTGGGGGCGCGACTTCTCGGATGTCACGCCGCTTCGCGGGGTGATTCTGGGCGGTGGAGATCAAAAGCTCGAGGTGAGGGTAACCGTGACGCCGGTGGGCACTTCGACTGCCTGAGCCGCTGACCCGCCCCACCGATCGCACATAAAAAAAGCGCCGGGTTGCCCCGGCGCTTTCAGCTTTGACGCTAACCGACCAATGGCCGGCTGTGGATCAGAAGCGGTGGTTCAGGCCGATTGCGTAACGCTGACGGCTGTCGATGCCATTGTTCAGCGTGACGTTGTTTGCGACCAGCGGCGAGGTGTCGTTCAGGCCGACGGTTGCGTACAGCGTGGTGCGGTTCGACAGGGGCCAGGCATAGGTCAGACCGATTTGCAGAGCGTCGCCGCCACGAGCGGTGGTGGTCACAGCAGTGCGGAAGTCAGAGACGTCGCTGTAGTAGCCGTTGACGATGAACTTGCCCGGACCGACGTTGGCGTAGGCGCTGAACAGGATGTTGCTCAGGCTGGGATTGGTCAGCGCGGTGGCA
>CAIXXI010000372.1 GCA_903923345.1 uncultured Burkholderiales bacterium
ATGACACCGTATCGCCCGGCCTCGGAGGAACGGGACACAAACTCGGCCGCATCTGCACGCACCACCCGCAGGCGCTCATCGTCTTTCGGCAGGTTGAACCATTGACGAGCGGTCGAAATGACGCGGGGGGAATGTTCCACCACCGTGGTCCGGGTCGACTTCAGATGGCGATGCGCGTAGCGGGTCAGTCCACCGGCGCCCAGCCCCAATTGCAGCAGATTCGAGGGCGGCTGCAGGAACAGCAACCAACCCATCATGCGCTCGAGGTAACTGAGGACCAGCTCGTCCGGTCGCGCCATGCGCATAGCCCCCTGAACCCAGGGCGTCCCGAAATGCAGGTATCGGATGCCGTCTTCTTCCGACAGCGTGATCTCGGGCTCGTCCATGTTCAGAATCCTGGCAGCCGATCAGGCGCGTGACATCGACAACAGCATCGAATTGAGCCGCTTCACAAACCCGGCCGGATCACTGAGCTGACCGCCTTCAGCCAGCACCGCCTGGTCGAACAGCAGGTTCGACCACTCGGAGTCATCCGCCGGATCGGCCTTCATGCGCTGAACCAGCGGATGCTCCGGATTGATTTCGAGGATCGGCTTGCGATCAGGGGCGGGCTGGCCGGCCTGCTTGAGCATGCGCTCGAGTGTGCCGCTGATATCGCCATCGTCCGAGACCAGACACGACGGCGAATCGGTCAGACGGTCGGTGACGCGGACATCCTTGACCCGCTCGGACAGCGCGGTCTTGATCCGCTCCACCAGATCGGCGAATGCCTTGGCGGTCTCCTCGACCTTCGCCTTTTCTTCCGCGTCCTGAAGGCTGCCCAGATCCAGTCCACCGCGAGACACCGACACCAGCGACTTGCCGTCGAACTCATTGAGGAAAGACAGCATCCACTCGTCGACCCGGTCCGACAACACCAGCACCTCGACTTCCTTGCGGCGAAACACTTCCAGATGCGGGCTGCTGCGAGCGGCCGATTCCGATTCCGCGGTCACGTAATAGATCTTGTCCTGACCGTCCTTCATCCGCGCGATGTACTGCGCAAGCGATACCGTCTGTTCACCCGAAGCGGTCGAGGTCGATGCAAATCGCAACAACCCCGCCAGCCGCTCCTTATTAGCAAAGTCTTCGCCCAGGCCTTCCTTGAGCACTTGACCAAATTCGGACCAGAACCTCGCGTAGTCCTCGCTGCGGTTCTCAGCCATGTCCTCGAGCATGGACACCACACGCTTGGTGCAGCCCTCGCGGATCGCCTTCACATCCCGGCTTTCCTGAAGAATTTCGCGCGACACATTGAGTGGCAGGTCAGCGGAATCGACCACGCCCTTGACGAAGCGCAGATACACCGGCATCAGCTGCTCGGCGTCATCCATGATGAACACGCGCTTGACATAGAGCCGGATGCCGCGACGGTGTTGCCGATCCCACAGGTCAAACGGTGCACGGGCCGGCACATACAGCAACTGCGTGTATTCACTGCGCCCTTCGACCCGGTTATGGGTCCAGGCCAGTGGCGCTTCGAAATCATTGCTCAGGTGCTTGTAGAACTCGCGGTACTGCTCATCATCGAGTTCTGACTTGGGGCGCGTCCAGAGCGCGCTGGCCTGATTGACCGTTTCCCACTCGCCATCGGCTTTGTCGTCCTGGCGCATGCGGATTGGCAG
>CAIXXI010000373.1 GCA_903923345.1 uncultured Burkholderiales bacterium
CGCCTGGAGCTCGGCGGCCGTGCTGGTTGCCAGCCTCGTGGCTGCCCCTCTGCAGGCGCACGCCCAGTCGCGCAAAGACACGGTCACCCTGGGCATGATCCTGGAGCCCACCAGCCTGGACCCGACCATGGCCCCGGCGGCAGCCATTGGCGAAGTGGTGCACTACAACATCCTCGAAGGCCTCACCAAAATCAACGTCGATGGCAGCGTCAGCCCCTTGCTGGCCGAGAGCTGGAAAATGGACGCCGACGGCAAGGCCTACACATTCAAGCTGCGCAAGGGCGTGAAGTTCTCCGATGGCGCCAACTTTGATTCGAGCGCTGTCAAGTTCAGCTTTGAGCGGGCCAAAGACGACAAAAGCACGAACAAGGCCAAAGGCGCTGTGTTCAACAACATCACCCACATCTCGACACCCGATGAGCACACCGTGGTGCTGGTGCTGACCAACCCGGACGGCAACTTCCTGTTCCGCATGGGCGAGAACACTGCCGTTATCCTGCATCCCAACAGCGCGGCCGACGCCGCCACCAAGCCCGTGGGCACGGGCCCCTACAAGCTCGACAACTGGGCCAAAGGCACCGCCGTGACCCTGTCCAAGTGGAATGGCTTTCGTGATGCCGACGCCATCAAAGTGAAGAAGGTCACCTTCCGCTTCATCAACGACTCAGCTGCCCAGGTGGCCGCCTTACTGGCAGGCGACATCGATGGCATGCCGCGCTTTCAGTCGCCACAAAGCCTGCAGCAGTTCCAGAAAGACAAGCGCTTTGTGGTCGAGATGGGCAGCACTGCGGGCAAAGGCATCATGACCATCAACAACCGCAAGAAGCCGTTTGACGATGTGCGCGTGCGCCGGGCCCTGTCGCACGCGGTCGACAGGAAGGCCTTCATCGACGGTGTGTTTGAAGGCCTGGCCAAACCCATTGGCAGCCACATGGCCCCCACCGACACAGGCTATGTGGAGTTGAGCGGCACCTATGCCTATGACCCCGAAAAGGCCAAGACCCTGCTCAAGGAAGCTGGTGTGCAAACCCCACTGAACGTGACCCTGACGTTGCCCCCACCACCTTATGCCCGAAAGGGCGGTGAAATCCTGGCCGCACAGCTGGCCAAGGTCGGCATCGTGGCCAAAATCGAAAATGTGGAGTGGGCGCAGTGGTTGAGCGGCACCTTCAAGGGAAACTTTGACCTGACGGTGATCAACCACGTCGAGCCCCTTGACTACATGGCGTACGCCAACCCGCAGTATTACTGGGGTTACGACAGCAAGGCCTTCCGCGATCTGGCCGCCAAACACGCGGCCACGACGACCGCCAAAGAGCGAACCCAGCTGTTTGGCGACATGCAGCGCATGATTACCAAGGATGCCGTCAACGTGTTCCTGTTCAACGCCGCCAACACGGCGGTTTACCGCAAAGGCCTCAAAGGCCTGTGGTCGAGTTCGCCGATTTTTGCCAACGACATGTCAACCGTGTCCTGGCAATAAATTGCCTGGCGGGTCAGTGACCGAACACCACCCATTCAACTTTGCGCGAGTTGACGCCGATGGACACAGGGCGACTGACGGTCGCAGCGCCTCACCGAGTCATGGCGCCATACACCAGCACCTGCAACTGCTCGCGGTAATGTTTCCGAATCTCGCCGGGTGCTACCGTGCCCGCCACCACAACGAGCTTTTCGGCCGGATCTGCAAAGAAGATCGTCCCGTATGCACCGTTCCAGCTGAACTCGCCAACCCGCCCCGGCACGGTGCTGACCCCAGCCTGGGTTCGAACCGCGACACCCAGACCGAATCCGTAGCCTTCGCGATGAGGCTCGGTGAAATGAATCGTGTTGACCATCTCGGGCGTCAGGTGGTTTGAGGTCATCAGGGCAACCGTCTGCGGGCTCAGGATCCGCACGCCATCAAATACGCCTCCATTGAGCAGCATCTGACCGAAACGCAGGTAATCGGCCACCGTGCCCATCGAGGCGGATCCACCCCAGTCGAAGGAGGTCTGCCGTTCAAGCAGTTTGACTGACTGGGCGCTGCCGTCGAATGGACTCTTGGCAAATGGCCTGGCACCGCGCTCCATGCGCTGCGCTGTCAGCTCAAATCCGGTGTCATTCATGCCAAGGGGCTCCCAGAGCACCTTGCGCAAGTAAGCCCCGAGCCTCATTCCGGTGACCTGCTCGATGACCAGCCCCAGCACATCGGTTGAGAACCCATACTCGAACGCAGTCCCAGGCTGATGGGTCAGCGGCAAAGACGTGATCCGATCAATGAATCCGGCACTGTCATCGCTGAACATGATGTCCGAAGCAGATGGCCACAGTGCAGCGGCTGGGCCGACGCCCCTGCCGCCATAGGTGATTCCCGCGGTGTGGCGCATCAGGTCCTGGATGTAGATCGGCCGCACCTGCTCGGAGAGCGTGAGGCGGCCCATCGCATCCGTTCCGCCCACTTTCATGTCCCCAAAAGCAGGGAAATAGCTGTCCAGCCTGCTCTTGAGCGGCAGCTTGCCTTCCTGCATCAGCTTGAGGGCCGCGACGCTCACCATGATCTTGGTCATCGAAGCCAGTGCAAAAACCGTATCCAGCTTCATCGGTGCGCGGGTCTCGGGGTCCCGATGTCCGTAAGCGACGTGATGGACTAATTGCCCATCACGTACGATGGCGAGCACAGCGCCGGGCAGGCGGGACGCAGCCACTTCCCGGTTGAAAAAGTCATCGATGTCGGCGATACCCGACGCAGAAAAACCCAGGGCTTCCGGCTCAGACGCCGGCGAAGGAAAGCCACTCATGTTCGAACTCCGATCCAGGAAGTCACTCAGATTCGATCAACTTCAGGAATTCACGGGCTTGTCGCAGGGCACCGTACCCATCTCGCCAGGCAGCGTGACCTCGAGCAACTCGAACTCTTCGGAGGTCGCCGTCTCGTTGTGCTTCATGCCACCCGGAATGAGCAAGGATTCACCGGCCTGAAGGCGAATCTTGCGGCCATCTTCGAACTCGAGATCCACCCAGCCCTTCAGCGCATAGACGAACTGCGCCTCACAGGTGTGGTAATGCCAGCCGGTCGGCTCAGACATGCCCTGGCTGGCCGACATGACCTGCGCTCGAATCCGGCCGCTGGTTGCCTTGCCCACCAGCAGATCCTGGTACTTGAAGAAGGCGCGTCGACCCGGGACTTCAGGCGCGGTACTCGGCGTGGCATGGGCCAGGGTTGCAGTGATGGTTGGGGACATGCTCATGGCGACTCCTTTGAGTGATGTTCAGACGGACGATTAGCTCAATAACGACTTGCTGCAATCGCGAGCATCGAATTGCGCCGATTCACTGACTATCCCATCGCAGTTCGAATTTGTCATGTTCTTAACCCTGTTACGGCCAGCCGAACAACCGAAACACTCGTCAAGGTGCCTGGGCACTGAATGCGAGACAATCCGTCGATTGACGAACACTTCATGAATCTCCCCATGAGCCTCTCCGCCCCTGCTCCCCGTCGCCCGCTGCACAATCGCACGATCGTTTGCGAAGGCTTTCAGCGAGAAGATCGCCTCTTCGATATCGAAGCCCGCATCGTCGACACCAAGGCCTATGCCTATTCCGAGCCGTTTCGCGGTCATCGTGAGCCAGGCGATCCGGTGCATGACATGCGCGTACGCCTGACCGTGGGCGAGGACATGGTGGTGCGAGACATCGAAGTCGCGATGCCGGCCACACCCTATACGCTTTGCCAGAGCGCAAAACCCAACTTCAAGGGCCTCATCGGCGTCAAGATCGGCGGCGGGTGGAGGCGAGCAGTTCAGGACGCGGTCGGCGCAGTCAAAGGGTGTACCCATGTCCGGGAGCTCCTGTTCCCAATGGCCACCGTAGCCTTTCAGACCATCGGCGGATGGCGGTCTGAAGGCGATGGGCCGCGCGAAGCGCCGATGCAGCGAGGCGGCAAGCCCTACTTCATTGACGGCTGCATTGCATGGGCCTCGGACGGTGAAGTGGTGGCCACACTGCATCCGGAGTTCGCAGGCAAGTCGTCCCCGTCAGGCACGGTCTGATCGATGCCGATCGCTCAGGCTTTTACGTATGGTTCGTTGATGTACGCCTGGCTGAACCCAGGCCTGCTCGAGGTCAACGACTGGTCTCAAGATGACTTCGAAAAAAATCATCGGCCGGCGTTCTTCGCAATGCACCGGCCGCGTTAGGCTGTCACTCACCGCATTCACACACCACGGAAGCTCGCGAATTCCTCCAGCGGTGCGCGACGCGTCACCAGTTCGTTGATCTTCGCTTCCGGATTCCGATAGCCGATCGCCATTCCGGTGAACAGCATGCGCTCAGGTGGAGTACCCAGAAAGTGCGTGATGGTCTGCGGGTAGACCGCCCAGCATTCCTGGGCACAACTGTCGAGCCCCTCTTCCCTCAACAACAACATCACCGTTTGCAGATACATACCGAGGTCTGACCACTGCGGCAGGCCCATTCGCCGATCCACGGTGCAGAAAAGGGCCAGGGGCGCACCGAAGAACTGGTAGTTGCGGGCAAACCAGCGCAGTCTCCCCGCCTTGTCCTCGCGGGGCACGTCCAGCAAGGCATACATGTCCTCGCCCACTGCAAAGCGTCGATCACGATAGGGGGCTACGAGCTCCGGCGGGTAGATGCTGTAGTCCTTGATCTCGTCGCCGCCAGGCGCCTCGACCACCCGCTTGCTCATGATCGACTTGAGCCGATCCAGGTCTGAGCCGCCCACGACATCGATGTGCCAGGGCTGAAGATTGCCGCCCGAAGCCGACCGCGCGGCAGCAGACAGCACCTTTCGAATGACCTGACCGTCGACCGGTCGATCCAGAAAATCACGGATGGATCTGCGACCGCTGACGGCTTCATGTACATTCATATTGGGTCCCTGATTAAATTGATTGGCGAGGTGCAAGCGTACTTCGCCGTGCTGGAATATCGACCACACCGGATGGTGCAGGCTAAGATCTTCGACTTTGTCTGTCGGGACTCGCCATGACCTATCAGTGCTTCGACGTGAGCATCACCGATCGCATCGCTCATGTGGTGCTCAACCGCCCTGAAAAGCGGAACAACATGATCCGCGCCTTCTGGGACGAATTGCCACACATCATCCAGGACATTGACGGCAACGCCCGGGCCCGCGTCATCGTGATCTCCTCCACCGGCCCGCATTTCACCTCCGGTATCGATACCAGCCTGTTCTCAGATGGCAGCATCGCCCCCGGCCCGGAGGCTCAGCGCGCAGCAAGACTGCAACATGGCGCACGGTTTTACGATCACGTGCAGCACATGCAACGCAGCTTCACCGCGATTGAGCAGTGCCGCATTCCGGTCATCGCAGCCATTCAGGGCGGGTGCATCGGTGGTGGCGTGGATCTGATCACCGCATGCGACATGCGCTACGCGACCGAAGATGCCTTCATCACCATCTTCGAAACCAATATCGGAATGACGGCAGACGTCGGAACATTCCCTCGCCTGGTCAAGCTCATTCCGGAAGGCATCGTTCGAGAACTGGCCTACACCGGGCGTCGGATGACGGCGCGCGAAGCCTTAGCCTGCGGCCTGGTCAATCGGGTCTTCGCTGATCAAACCACCCTGCTCGCTGAGGTGATGGCCATCGCACGGGAAATCGCCTCAAAGGCGCCCTTGGCGGTGTACGGCTGCAAGCGGATGATCAATTACGCCCGCGATCACTCGACCGCTGACGGGCTGGACTACATCGGGATCTGGAATGCCAGCATGCTGCAGAAGGAGGAAATCCTTGAGGCGATGCAAGCCAATTCAGAAAAACGGCCAGGCGATTTCGTGGAACTGCCTCTGACAAGCCCAGCCGGCTCCAGGCATTCAAATTCATAAGCCGGGCGAGCACTGCACGGCGTTTAACGCGTGAGCATTGCCGAGTCCATTCGCCAACGGCTGACGCCTCCCCCAGGCTGGGAGCGTCCGTCTGACACACTGTACGCATTGGGCGAGCAACCGCCCGCCGGCGACTGGGCAATCCTGGTTGCTCAATATGCGCTGACCAGTGCGGCAACCCTCGCCTATGTTCTGGCGATGGCGCACACCCTGAATCTGAGCAGCCCTCAGACCCTCTCTGTCATCTCCTCAACCCTGATCGCCATGTGCATCGGGACCACGCTACAGGCCTGGGGTGGACGCACCGGCAGTGGCCTGCCCTTGTTCTCACACCCCAACCCGTTCTTTCTGACGACCTGCATCGCAGCCGCTTCGGTGTATGGGCCCGGCGCGATCGGTGGCGTCTCGATCCTTTCTGCAGTCATCTCGCTCACCACAGGGTGGATGCTGGTTCGCTTCAGAGCACTCTTTCCGCCACCCGTCGTGGGCGCAATCATCTTCATGGGCGGTGTCTCGCTCATCCTGCCTGCCGTCAGCCATTCGCTCTCTGAAATTCATTCATTTTCAGACTCGGTCTCGGGGGCCATGGCGCCTCAAGCGGCGAAGCATCACGCCACTGCAGATGATCTGCTCCCGAATGGAATCGACCCGATCAGTGCATCGATCTCCCTGATTTCACTCGTGTGCATGGTCAGCTTCCCGATTTGGGGCGGTCCTCGGTTGAGGCTGGTCGGTTTGCTGGCCGGCATCATTGCAGGCACCGGCATCGCATGGCTGACTGACTCGCTCGCCAAGGTTTCGGGACTCGACACTCAATCCTTCTTCGCGATCCCGTCGATCACCCCGCCAACCCTGCCACTGGCGCCCGACATTCTGCTTGCGATCATTCTCGTGTCTACGCTGAGCGATCTCGACAGCATGGGATGTGCCTTTTCGGTTCAGAAATTGTCGATCCTGAACTGGAAGCGTCCCGATATGGTGTCGGCCGGAACAACGATTCGGGCCAACGGGATCTGCGACACGGTCGGTGGATTGATCGGCAGCTTTCCAACCGGCATTTCATCAGCGTGCCTGGCCATCACCCATGCGACCCGCTCAACCTCGAGGTATATCGGCCTTGCGGTGGCGGCGGTTTTGCTTTGTCTGCCTTTCGTGCCTGGGTTGACTTCGCAACTGCTGCGCATTCCCAGTCCCGTCATGGGCGCTGTTCAGGTCTATGCAGCCGTGATTCTGATGGTCACTGGCATCGAGCAGATCGCCTCACGCGTGCTCGACTACCGACGCATTTTTGTCGTTGGCTTGTCGATTCTGATCGGCATTGCAGTCATGACCATGCCAACGCTCACCGCCAACCTGCCCGAGTCAATGGCCGGCTTTTCGGCAAACGGATTCGTTGCGACCGGACTCAGCGCAATTTTTCTGAACCTGATTTTTCGAATCGGCATCAAACGGACATTCGGCCAGACACTCGATGGCTCGCCCGAGACAGTGCGACAGACCGTGCTCGACTTCATCGAAATTCAGGCCTCGATCTGGAACGTGCGGCGCGATGTGCTGCGACGCGCAAGCTCTGCAGCGCTGGAGGCCATCGAATTGATCCAAGCCACCGGGCGCGGGACGCCTCTTGAAATTCATGTATCAAACGACGACGAGCAGTTCTGCATCAGGCTGATCCATGCCGGTGCGCCCATGAGCCTGCACGGCAAAAGGTTCAATGTTCAGT
The DNA here is from genome assembly GCA_903923345.1 of uncultured Burkholderiales bacterium. Lineage (GTDB taxonomy): Bacteria > Pseudomonadota > Gammaproteobacteria > Burkholderiales > Burkholderiaceae_E > UBA4615. The sequence goes on from CAIXXI010000373.1 coordinate 7,580, forward strand.
CGGCGATTGAAGACGAGCCGATCAAGGCGGATCTCGATGTCGATCGGGGAATGATGGAGCGGCTCTCCTTGCATCTTCTGGATGGGCTGGTCGACAGAATCAGTGCACATCGTGGGCCATCACCAGGCAAATCCGCGGAAAGCAGCGAACTTCGAATGCTGTTCGACAACTGAAGCGTTTCATCCAGGCTGCGTCCGAACGGCCTTCCCGATGGGCTGAGATAAGATCAGGGTCTACCCCAATCGCCAGCACAACCGAGGAGAAAACAGCATGAACAATGCACTCAAGTTTTATATCGACGGCCAATGGGTCGAACCCCACAGCAAGCAGACGCTGCCTGTCGTCAATCCGGCGACTGAAGAGGTCATTGCCACGGTTGCAATCGGTGATGAGGAAGACGTCAATCGTGCCGTCACAGCCGCTCGCAAGGCTTTCGCAAGCTTTTCTCAGACGACTGTCGAGGAACGGGCGGCCCTGCTGGAAAAGATCATCGCGGTCTACAAGCAGCGTATTCCTGACATCGCGGCAGCGGTTTCGCAGGAGATGGGCGCCCCCATGTCCCTGGCGACTGCGGCGCAAGCCCCGTCAGGTCTGGGTCATCTGATCC
>CAIXXI010000374.1 GCA_903923345.1 uncultured Burkholderiales bacterium
CGCTGGATCGTCTCGAATCGCTGTTGGACATTCTTGACCAGCCAACGGGCTTCCTGCAACTGCGCAGACAGACCGCCATTGCCGCCCGACCGGTTGCGTTTCAGGATCTGTGCGTACATGTCGTTGATGCGCAGCTTGGGCATGACCTCCGGGTTGAGGCTCGCTTCCCAGTTGCCGCGCACCCGTCTGACCAGCACGTCGGGCACAACATAGGCGGCCGTGTCGCTGGCAAACCGGCTGCCCGGGCGCGGATTGAGCGTCTGGATCAGGGCCTGGGCTTCGCGCAGCTGGTCGTCGTCGCAGCGAAGCGCCCGCTTGAGGCGTGCGAAATCCCGCGCCGCCAGCAGCTCAAGGTGGTCGCGGGCAATCAGACCGGCCGCGCGGAAGATGTCTCTGGGGGGGCGATTCGCGTCCGGAATCGCTGCGAGTTGCAGCATCAGGCATTCGGAGGCATTGCGTGCGCCCACACCGGGCGGGTCGAAGCTTTGCAGCAGGCGCAGCGCCGCAGACCATTCCTGCGGTTCAACCTCCAGTTCGGCCGGCAGCGCTTCGGCCAGCTCTTCCAGCGTGGCCCGCAGGTAGCCGTCGCCATCGAGCTCCTCGATCAGGAGGGTGACCAGAGCCCGGTCACGCACCGAGCAGCCCGTGCCAAGAAGCTGCTGCTGCAGGTGCTCGATCAGGGTGGTGCCCGAGCCGGCGAGCTGCGGGTAGTCGCGCTCGTCGTCATCGCCTTCGATGCGTTGTCCGCGGCCGTCGCCCGACCAATCCAGGCTTTCGCCGTCGGGTCCGTCGTAGTCAGTGGACGACGCATCCGCATCAAGGGGGCCGTCGGGCGCCTCGCTGCGAGTGTCGGCGCCGTCCGGTATCGGGCTGGCGGTGTCGGGTGCTGAGCCGCCCGGGCCGGCGCCATCGAGCGAGCCGTTCGGCGCGATCCGGGAAAATTCGCCCATGGGATCGTCCAGGCGCTCGAGCATCGGATTCTCGGCAAGGATCTGCTCGAGTTCCTGGTTGAGCTCCAGCGTCGACAGTTGCAGCAGCCGGATGGACTGCTGAAGCTGCGGCGTGAGGGCCAGATGCTGGCCGACTTTGAGCTGTAAGGATGGTTTCATCGCCGATGCCGCAGCGGGCCCGGCGGTCCGCTACATCCTGAATTCCTCGCCGAGATAGGCCTTGCGAACGCGGCTGTCCCGAACCACTTCATCGGGTTTGCCTGAAGCAAGAACAATACCATCGTTGATGATGTACGCGCGGTCGCAAATGCCAAGCGTTTCACGAACATTGTGATCCGTGATCAGGACGCCGATCGAGCGCTCCTTCAGGAAGCGAACGATGCGCTGGATTTCGATCACGGCGATCGGGTCAACCCCGGCGAAAGGCTCGTCCAGAAGGATGAAGCGGGGTGCGGTGGCCAGTGCGCGGGCAATTTCGACCCGTCGCCGCTCGCCGCCCGACAGCGACTGCGCCGGATTGGAGCGCAGGTGCGCGATCTGAAGTTCCTCAAGGAGGCTGTCCAGGCGCTGCTGGATGACGGCCCGTTGCAGCGGCTTGCCATGGGTGTCGGTTTGCAGTTCCAGGACGGCGACGATGTTTTCCTCGACGCTGAGCTTTCGAAAGACCGATGCCTCCTGCGGCAGATAGGACAGCCCCAGCCGCGCCCGACGGTGGATCGGCAGACGGTTGATCGGCTGGTCGTCGAGTTCGATGCGCCCGCCGTCAGTGGGCACCAGCCCGGCGATCATGTAAAAACAGGTGGTCTTGCCGGCGCCGTTGCGACCGAGCAATCCGACCACCTCGCCGCTTTGAACTTCGATCGTGACGTCCTTCACCACCGAGCGGCCGTGGTAGGACTTCATCAGGTTGTAGGCGCCGAGCCGGCTGGGTTGGCCAGCCGAAACCGATGTCTGCTCGCTCAACGTGAGCCGCCTGCCGGTGCCGGTTGCAGCACCGAGCCGGGCTTGGGCGGTCCGGCGGGGGGCTGGGAGCCGGCGCCTGGATCGGTCAGGCGCGGCTGGATGACCACCTTGACCCGTTCACGACCAGATGCCACCGGACCGGCCGCCGCGCCCTCAACGTTGAACTGTTCGGTGCGGCCGTCATAAATGATCAGCGGGCCTTCGATCTCGTCGATGACCCGTGTGCCGTCGAGCCGCCTCACCTTGGCCTTGCGAATCAGCCGCACGGTCTCGGTCTTGCCGTTGTATTCAATTTCCTCGCCATAGCCTTCGAGCCATTCGTCCAGCCCATCCCGCTTCTGGCGAAAACTGGCCAGGCGTCCGGTCGTCGTGCCACGCTGGTAACCCTCGGCGTCCTGGCTGACGACCATGCGATCGCCTTTGATGGTGATCGTGCCGCGGGTGAGCACCACCGATCCGGTGAAGACATTGACCTGTTTCAGGTCGTCGTATTCCATCCGGTCGGATTCCACCTGGGTGGGCTTGTAACGATCGGCACGTTCGGCGTGTGACGGCGCGCTGGCGAGGAGTCCTGCCAGCAGGCCAAGCCATCCGAGCCGCCTGAACAGGGCTGGCGCAAGCAGTGAGCGTCGGGTGCAGTTCTGACGTGGCATGGGCTTGGTTGGTGGCCGGGTGGGCGGCAGTCAGCGGGGCGTCGGCGGCTGGAGCACGGCACTGACCCGCGAGTCTAACCGCAGTTGTCGCGTGGCTGTATTGAGCTCCATGCCGATGCCGTCGAGGCGGTGTTCACCCAGTCGAATCTGCACGGCGCGGTCGGTCTGCACCAGGTCGCGGTCGGGCAGCACGATGGCGAAATCGGTGTCGGCCTGCAACAGCCCCGCCTGTGCGGTCGCAGCGCGGGTCAGTCGGACTTGCCCCGACAGATGGACCGACTGTTCGCGCTGCGCGGTCGGGTTGAACAGCAGTCCGGTGTCGGCGGTGACGGTGAGCTGGGGTCGGCCTGGGGTCAGTGAAATCAGGGTCGGCGACTCGAAGCGGGCGGTGTCGTCCTCTGGAAAATGCACCAGACGTCGCGCCTCGATGCGGTAGCCGGGTGCGCCGGTAGCGGTCATGGTCAGCAATGCGAGCCGGTCGACGAAGTAGTCGGGCTGGCCCGGTGCGACGCTGGCCGGTACCGAGCGCACCCGGTCACGCTCGGCGGCCCGCGCCAGGTAGATCGTGAACAAAGCGAGCACCGTCAGCAAAATGACCGAGACGGTCGCGGCCAGCCGGTCGTACAGGCGCGGATTCATGGGTGGCCAGTGCGGCTCAGGCGATGCGCCCGTCGAAGCGGCCCAGCATCGAGTCGAGCAGGCCCTGGCTGTGGAGCACGAATTCGGCCAACTCGCGGGCTGCGCCGCCGCCCGCCGGCAGGCGGGCCGTCCAGTGGGCCGCGCGACGCACCTCAGCGGCTGCATCCGGCACGGTTGCGGCAAAGCCCACGATGGCCATCGCGGGCAGATCGGGCCAGTCGTCACCCATGAAGCCGGCCTGCGACAGGTCGAGCCGGTTTGCTGAACACAGGTCGTGCAGGGCTTGGGCCTTGTCGCCCACGCCCTGCAGCACGGTTTCGATGCGCAACTCCCGGGCCCGTTGCTCGACGATTGCAGAGCGGCGCCCGGTCACGATCGCCACGCGGATGCCCGCCTGAGCCAGCAGCACCAGGCCGAGCCCGTCGCGAACCGAAAAGCGTTTGAAGGCTTCTCCCTCGGGGCCGATGTTCAGGCTGCCGTCGGTGAGCGTGCCATCGACATCGAAGGCCATCAGTCTGATCGCGGCCGCGCGTTCGGTGGCAGTGCTCATGGCCGGCTGATCGATCAGATCACCCGCGCCAGCAGCAGGTCATGAATGTGGACGGCACCGACCAGGCGGCGATCGCCGTCGATAACCGGCAACTGGTTGATGCGCCGCTCTTCCATCCGGCGCACGGCTTCGACCGCGAGGTCTTGAGGGCCGACCGTGGTGGCTTGCGTTGACATCACCTCATCGACCTTCAGGGAGGCGAGGTTGGTGGTGCGCTCGAGCAGCCTGCGCAGGTCGCCGTCGGTGAACACACCGGCCAGTGTGCCGTCGGGATGGGTCACGGCGGTCATGCCCATCCGCTTGCGGGTCACTTCGAGGATGGCTGCGGTCAGGTCGCATCCGGCCGCCACCTGTGGCACGGCATCGCCGCTGCGCATGACATCCGAGACACGGGTCAGCAGCCTGCGGCCCAGTGCACCCCCGGGATGCGAGCGCGCGAAATCGGCTTCGCCGAAACCGCGGGCATCAAGCAGCGCCACCGCCAGGGCATCGCCCAGCGCCAGCGCGGCTGTGGTGCTGGCGGTGGGGGCCAGGTTCAGCGGGCAGGCTTCCTTGTCGATGCGCGCATCCAGATGCACGTCGGCTTCGCGGGCCAGGGGCGAGGCCGGGTCTCCGGTGATGGCAATCAGGCGCGCGCCCTGGCGCTTGACCGGCAGCATGATCGCGAGCAGTTCGTCGGTCTTGCCTGAATTGGACAGCGCGATGAACACATCGTCGCGGGTGACCATGCCGAGATCGCCATGGCTGGCCTCGGCTGGATGCACGAAAAAGGCCGGCGTGCCGGTGGAGGCCATCGTGGCGGCGAGCTTGCGGGCGACATGCCCCGACTTGCCGATCCCACTGACCACGACACGGCCCGGGCAGGAGAGGATCAGGGTGCAGGCGGCGACGAAGTCATCGCCGATACGGGGGATCAGTCCGGCGACTGCATCAGCCTCGATGCGCAACACCTCGCGGGCCTGCGCGATGAGGCGCGCGGCATCGGGAGGGGTGGGTACTACAATCGCATCGGGCATCCGACGAGTATAGCTGCGCCCGACTCCTCCCTTTTCGCCACCGCCCATGCTGTCGACTCTCGAAGTGACGCTGCTTTTGCTGACCGCCAGTATCGTGGCGGTGATGCTGTTGCGCCGCCTGGAGATGCCTGCGCTGGTCGCGTATCTGCTGGTCGGCGTCGTGCTCGGCCCGTTCGCGTCGCTGCTGTCGGCCCGGGGTGAGGCGATGCACACCATGGCCGAGCTGGGCGTGGTGTTTCTGATGTTCACGCTGGGGCTTGAATTCAACCTCACCAAGCTGCGCGCCATGCGCCGCTTCGTGTTCGGCCACGGTCCCTTGCAAGTGTTCATCACGATCGGGGCCGTGGTGCTGGCCCTGGCAGTGATGCCTTCGCAGTGGCTGGGCTCGCTGGCGCCTGAGGGGCTCGACTGGCGTGCTGCCTTTGCCCTGGGCAGTGCCCTGGCCATGTCGTCTACTGCGCTGGTGAGCAAGCTGCTGTCTGAAGCGCGGGTGCTCGAGACCGAATATGGTCGCCGGGTCTTTTCGGTGCTGCTGTTTCAGGACCTGATCCTGATTCCCCTGCTGATCGTCATTCCCGCCCTGGGCGGTGGACAAGGCGACTGGTGGGCAGCGATCGGCTGGGCACTGGTCAAGGCCATCGTGCTGATGGTGGTGCTGCTGCGCTTCGGGCCGCCGCTGATGCAAAGCTGGTTCGTTCAGGTGGCCAGCCAGCGCTCGCACGAGCTGTTTACATTAAACATTCTGCTGGCTGCCTTGCTGTTTTCATGGCTGACCGAGCGGGCCGGCTTGTCGATGGAGTTGGGCGCCTTCGTGGCCGGCATGCTGATTTCCGAGACCGAATACCGCTATCAGGTCGAAGAAGACATCAAGCCGTTTCGCGACATCCTGCTGGGCGTGTTCTTCATCACCATCGGCATGCGCCTGGACCTCGCGGTGGTGATGCTGCAGTGGCAGGCCGTGCTGCTCTTGACCCTGGTGCCGGTGATTCTCAAGTTTGCGGTCATTGGCGCGGTCGGTCTGATCATGCGCGACCCGCCGCCCACTGCCATCCGCACTGCGGTCTGGCTGACCCAGGCGGGTGAATTTGCCTTCGTGCTGCTCACCCTGGCGGGCGATTCGAAGCTGATTCCACCGCCCCTGCTGCAGCCGGTGATGGCGGCCATGCTGATTTCGATGCTGCTGAGTCCCTGGCTGATCGGTCGTGCCGACTGGCTCGCCCTGAGGGTGACCGGTCAGGAGTGGCTGATGCGCTCGCTGCAATTGCAATCGATCGCCGCGCGCAGCATCTCGCGCGACAAGCACATCATCATCTGTGGATACGGCCGCAGCGGCCAGAGTCTGGCTCACGTGCTGGAGGCTGAGGAGGTGCCGTTCGTGGCCCTTGACCTGGATGCCGACCGGGTCCGGGAAGCCGCCTCAGCCGGTGAGTCGGTGGTGCTGGGCGACGCCACCCGGCGAGAAACCCTGCTTGCAGCCGGATTGCACCGGGCTTCGGTGCTGGTGATCACCTATGACGACACGCCCAGCGCGGTGCGCCTGCTCAAGGTGGCTCGCACCCTGGCGCCGCAACTGCCGGTGGTGGTCAGAACCGCAACCGACGCCGACCTGGATCGCCTGCGCCAGGCCGGCGCCACCGAGGTCATTCCGGAGGTGGTCGAGGGCAGTCTGATGCTGGCCTCGCACGCCCTGGCGCTGGCCGGCACGCCGCTGGCTCGGGTGCTGCGTCGCATCCGAAGCATCCGTGAGGATCGCTACAGCCTGCTGCGCAGCTATTTCCACGGCGCTGACGACCATGAGATCGAAACGATCGAGACCGATCACCGCCGACTGCATGCAGTCACGATCCCGCCCCGGTCTGTAGTGTCGGGGCAGGCGCTGTCATCGATTGCCTTGAGCGGCTGCACGGTCAGTGCGCTGGTCCGCGACGGCCGCCGACAGCTGTCCTGGCCGGATGACCTCAAGCTGCAGACGGGCGACACACTGGTGCTGGTCGGAACCGTCGAGCAGGTCCATGCTGCAGAGGACCGCCTGCTGCGATCCTGAGGGACGTTTGGCCGACGCCAAGGCTGCATTGATACACTTCGCCCTGCGTCCTCCCCGCGCTCGGCGTGCGAGGTTTCGCCCTCCCTGCCGGATCCCATACAACACTCCCCGCCCACATGGCCGCTTTCGTCTCGTTCGAATCGCTCGCCTTCGGCTATCCAGGCAGACCCTTGCTGCACGACATCACGCTGCAGGCCCATCGCGGCGAGGTGGTCGCACTGATGGGCGGTTCGGGTTCCGGCAAGACCACGCTGCTGCGCCTGCTGGGCGGGCAGTTGCGCCCCGATGCCGGACGCGTGGTCTTCGATGGCGAGGAGGTCGGCGCACTGGATCGGGCCGCCTTGTATCGGCTGCGCCGGCGCATGGGGATGCTGTTTCAGTACGGTGCCTTGTTCACTGACCTTTCGGTGTTCGACAACGTCGCATTCCCCTTGCGTGAACACACCCGGCTGTCGCAATCCATGATCCGGGACCTGGTGCTCATGAAGCTCGAGGCAGTCGGATTGCGTGGATCGGCTGCGCTGATGCCCGCCCAGATTTCGGGCGGCATGGCGCGGCGGGTTGCACTGGCGCGCGCGATCGCGCTGGACCCGCCGCTGCTGGTCTATGACGAGCCCTTTGCCGGCCTGGACCCGATTTCGCTCGGCACGATCGCCCACCTGATCCGGGCGCTCAACGATGCGCTGGGCGCGACCTCGATCGTCGTGACCCATGATGTCGCTGAAACCTTCGCGATTGCCGACCGGGTCTATCTGATCGCCCAAGGCCGACTGATGGCACAGGGCACGCCCACCGAACTGCAGGCCAGCACCGATCCGTTCGTGGTGCAGTTCCTGAGTGGCTCGCGCGACGGCCCGGTGCGGTTTCATCAGCCGGCCCCGGCCATCGCAACCGATCTGGGAATCCCCTCATGACGACCTGGCTGGCCCGTCTGGGTGCCTGGACGATCAGCCTGGTCGCGCTGCTGGGTCATGCCGCACGATTTTTTTTGCGGCTGTGTGCGGCGCTGCCGGCAGCCTGCCTGCGCCCCCGGCTGATCGTCGATCAACTGCATTTCATCGGCAATCGTTCGCTGTCGATCATCGGTGTCTCGGGCCTGTTCGTCGGATTCGTGCTCGGTCTGCAGGGCTACTACACCCTGCAACGCTACGGTTCGGCCGAAGCGCTCGGACTGCTGGTGGCACTGTCACTGGTGCGTGAGCTCGGGCCGGTCGTGGCGGCGCTGCTCTTTGCAGGACGCGCCGGCACGTCACTGACGGCCGAGGTCGGGCTGATGAAGGCAGGCGAGCAACTTGCCGCCATGGAGATGATGGCGGTCGATCCGGTGGCGCGCATCCTGGCGCCGCGCTTCATCGCAGCCCTCATCGCCATGCCCCTGCTGGCGGCGATGTTCTCGGCCATCGGCGTGCTGGGCGGCTGGACAGTCGGAGTCGGCCTGATCGGGGTCGACGCGGGTGCATTCTGGTCGCAGATGCAAGCCGGCGTCGATGTGTTCAAGGATGTCGGCAATGGGGTCATCAAGAGTGCGGTGTTCGGGGTGATCTGCGGGTTCATTGCGCTGTATGTCGGCCATGAGTCGCAGCCAACCCCCGAAGGCGTGGCCCGGGCGACCACCACCACCGTGGTGGCGTCGTCACTGGCCGTGCTGGGCTTTGACTTCATCCTGACCGCACTGATGTTTGGCGCCACCTGAGCGGCACTGCACGAGACCCGTCTGATGAAACTTCAATCCGTCCGAAATGCCGCTGCCTGCAAACGCTCTGGAGAAACCCGGTGAAATCGAACCGCTGGATCGACGTGATGGTGGGTGGCTTCGTGCTGCTCGGGCTGGCCGCGCTGCTGTTTCTGGCCCTCAAGGCTGCCAATCTGGGCAGTTTCTCGACAGGGCCCGCCTATGAGGCGCGTGCCCGTTTCGACAACATCGGCGGATTGAAAGTGCGCGCCCCGGTCAAGAGCGCCGGTGTGGTGGTCGGTCGGGTGGCCTCGATCAGCTTTGACGACAAGTCCTACCAGGCGGTGGTCAGCCTGAGCCTTGATGAGCGCTATCGGTTTCCGAAGGACTCAACCGTCAAGATCCTGACGTCCGGGCTGCTTGGCGAGCAATACCTGGGTATCGAGGCCGGTGTGGAGGATCGGATGATCGCGGCGGGCGAGACCATCGCGATGACCCAGTCGGCGGTGGTGCTCGAAAACCTCATCAGCCAGTTCCTCTACAGCAAGGCAGCTGACGGGGGCAAGAAGGAATGACCGTGTCAGCCGCCGCCGTGTCGGGTGATCTGATGCATCGCCTGGCTCGCTTCGCGCTCAGGCTGAGTGTTGCGCTCGGGCTGGTGGCCCTGACCGGATGCGCCATCACGGTGCCTTTCAGCGGCACGCCGGATGTCAACCGCGATCCCTTCGAGGCATTCAACCGCAAGGTCTTTACGGTCAACACGCTGATCGACGAAACCGTGCTGCTGCCGCTGGCCCGTGCCTACGTCGACTACGTGCCGGATGTGCTGCAGCTGATCGCCGGCAACTTTCTGGCCAATCTGCTCGACCCCTACTTCGCGGTCAACAACCTGCTGCAGGGCAAGCCGCGAGAAGCGGTGTCCGATGGTGCGCGGTTTGTCATCAACTCGACCCTGGGTTTTGCCGGTTTCGGCGACCCGGCCACCGACCTGGGGCTGGAGCGGCATCGCGAGGATTTCGGCCAGACGCTGGGTGTGTGGGGTGTGCCCACCGGCCCCTACCTGATGCTGCCGGTGCTCGGGCCCTCCAATGTGCGCGACACGGTGGGTTGGGGTGTTGATATCTATGGCGGCCTGATCAACCGCTTCGACAGCGTGACCTTTCGAAACAGTATGCTCGGGCTGGGTGTGGTGCAAAGTCGGGCGAGGCTGCTGCCTGCGCAGCGCGTGCTCGACGATGCGCTTGACCCCTACCTGCTGGTGCGCGACAGTTTCCTGCAGCGCCGCCGCAGCCAGATTTACGACGGCGATCCGCCGGATGAAGACTGACACTCACAGGACGCTTTGCCATGAATCGCATGCTGTTCGCACTGATTGCTTCCACCGCACTGGCGCTGCCGATGGCCGCGTCGGCGCAGTCTCAGCCGGCGCCGGTGGCAGCGGCCACGCAGGCGCCTGACGAATTCATTCGCAGCCTGAGCTCACAGATCATCGAGCGGATTCGCACCGACAAGGACCTCCAGGCAGGCGACCTGCGCAAGGTCAATCAGTTCGTCGACGAGACCGTGATGCCGAACTTCGACTTCGAGCGCATGACCGCACTCGCAGTGGGGCGCAGCTGGCGCGATGCCACACCGGAGCAGCAAAAGCAGCTGATGGCCGAGTTTCGGCAACTGCTGGTGCGCACTTACTCGGGTGCTTTGTCCTCGGTCAAGGATCAGCAGATCCGGGTCAAGCCGATGCGCAATGCGCCCACCGACACCGAAGTGACCGTCCGCTCCGAAGTGGTCTCGTCCAAGGGTGATCCGATCCAGATCGATTACCGGCTCGAAAAGTCCGCCAATGGCTGGCGCATCTACAACCTGAATGTGCTGGGCGTGTGGCTGGTCGAGACCTATCGCAATCAGTTTTCGCAGGAAATCACCAACAAGGGCATCGACGGTCTGATCAAGAGCCTGGCTGATCGCAACCGGCAGTTCGCCCAGGCGCGCGCCTCCTGAGCCGATCGGACCCCGGACATGGCCGAATTTCCGGCACAGATCACCTTGCAAACCGCGCCTCAGGCGCTGGTCGAGGCACGGATCGCGCGCACCGAGCAAGGCTCGTTGCTTGACCTCTCACCGCTGGTTCGCTTCGATTCGGCGGCGCTGGGCGTGCTGCTCGCCCTGCGCCGGGAGGCCGGATCCGGTCTGAGGTTTTCGGGTGTTCCGGCCAATTTGCGTACACTTGCCAGTCTGTACGGGGTGGATGCGCTGCTGTTTGCCGATCCATCCTGAGTCAACGCGGGGCCGCCCGTGCCCACCGTCTGTGCCCGACCCCACCCGCCTGCATGCGGGATTGACCCCTAGCTCATGCCTGTTGCCATCGATGTCCGTTCGGTCTTCAAGCGCTATGGCCGCTTCGAGGCCCTGCGCGGGGTGTCGCTGCAGGTCGAGCAGGGCGAATTCTTCGGGCTGCTCGGCCCCAATGGCGCCGGCAAGACCTCGCTGATCTCGATCATCGCCGGGCTGAACCATCCGAGCGCAGGCAGTGTGCAGATCATGGGGCACGATGTTGTCACCGATTATCGGGCGGCGCGTCGGGCCCTGGGTGTGGTGCCGCAGGAACTGGTCTTCGATCCGTTCTTCACCGTTCGCGAGACCCTGCACCTCACCTCCGGGTACTACGGACTGCGTCGCAACGACGACTGGATCGAAGAAATCCTGGAGAACCTGCAGCTCAGCCAGAAGGGCAACACCAACATGCGGGCGCTGTCGGGCGGGATGAAGCGACGCGTCCTGGTCGCCCAGGCACTGGTCCACAAGCCACCGGTGATCGTCCTCGATGAGCCGACCGCGGGCGTCGATGTCGAGTTGCGGCAGATGCTGTGGAAGTTCGTGCGCCGGCTCAACGCCGAGGGCCACACCATCGTCCTGACCACGCATTACCTCGAGGAAGCGCAGGAACTGTGCGGACGCATCGCCATGCTCAAGGCGGGTGAGGTGGTCGCGCTGGATCGCACCAGCGACCTGATCGGACGCTTCGGCGGCGGGCTTGCGTCGATGCGACTGTCGGGCGCGCCCCTGCCTGCGGCGCTGGAGCCGCTTCGAAGCGGCGAGATCCATCCCGATGGCCGTATTGCGCTGCGCATCGATGACTGGCAGGGGCTGGAGCCGGTGCTGGTCGCATTGCGCGAAGGCGGCTGCCGGATCGAGGAGCTCGAGCTCGAGCACACCGATCTGGAGGATGTCTTCGTTCGCATCATGAACGAGGCGCCTCGTGCGGTTGCCGCATCGAACCCGGACGCCCGATGACCGGCTTTCTCACCCTGCTGCGCAAGGAGTTGCTGCGCTTCTGGAAGGTCGCGGTGCAGACCGTGGCCGCACCAGTGCTCACCGCCGTGCTGTACCTGCTGGTCTTTTCGCAGGCGCTCTCGAACCAGGTGCAGGTCTTTCCGGGGGTGTCCTATTCGGCCTTCCTGATCCCGGGTCTGGTGATGATGTCAGTGCTGCAAAACGCCTTTGCCAATGCGTCTTCTTCGCTGGTGCAGTCCAAGATCACCGGGAATCTGGTCTTCGTGCTGCTGCCGCCGCTGTCTTCACTGGAACTCTATGGCGCCTACGTCCTGGCATCGGTCCTGCGCGGTCTGCTGGTCGGGCTGGGAGTCTTTGCAGTCACCGCCTGGCTGTACCCGCCGAGCTTTGCCGCCCCGGTCTGGATCCTGGTCTTTGCGATCCTGGGCAGTGCCATTCTCGGTACAATGGGACTGATTGGCGGCATCTGGGCTGAAAAATTCGACCAGGTCGCCTTGTTCCAGAACTTTCTGATCATGCCGGCCACGTTTCTGGCGGGCGTGTTCTATTCCGTTCACTCGCTGCCGCCGTTCTGGCAGAAGGTCTCGCACCTCAATCCGTTCTTCTACATGGTCGACGGCTTTCGATACGGGTTCTTCGGGCAGTCCGATGTGCCGCCGCTCACCAGCCTGGTCATCGTGCTGCTGACGCTGGCGGTGGTGTCGGGCATTGCGCTGCGCATGCTGCAGACGGGCTGGCGAATCCGCCACTGATCGTTCACCCTGAATCCTGAATCCGACATGACCACCCCCGAAAATATCGAGCGCTACATCTCGACCGGCCTGCCCTGTGAACACCTGAGCGTCCAGGGTGACGGACAGCACTTCGAGGCGGTCATCGTCAGCGCCGAGTTCGCCGGCAAGCGCCCGATCCAGCGCCACCAGATGGTCTATGCCGTGCTGGGCGACCGCATGCGCGAAGAAATCCACGCCCTGTCGATGCGCACGCTCACGCCCGAAGAATGGGCCGCAGCGGGCAATCGCTGAGCCGCATCCGACAGACCACACCATGGACAAACTGCTGATCCACGGCGGCGCCCGTCTCGATGGCGAGGTGCCGATCTCGGGCGCCAAGAATGCCGCGCTGCCCATCCTGTGCGCGAGCCTGCTCGTGCCGGGCACCTTCGAGATCGACAACGTGCCGCAGCTGCAGGACGTCGGCACGACCATCAAACTGCTCGGGCGCATGGGCGTTGTCAGCGAGCGCGATGGCTCGACGGTGCGCCTGGATGCCAGCGGGGTCACGCACTTCGAGGCCGCCTACGACCTGGTCGCGACCATGCGGGCCTCGATTCTGGTGCTCGGCCCGCTGGTGGCCCGCTTCGGCGAGGCACGGGTGTCCTTGCCCGGTGGGTGCGCGATCGGCCAGCGGCCGGTGGATCAGCACATCAAGGGCCTGCAGCTGCTGGGTGCCGAGATCGAGATCGAGCACGGCTACGTGATCGCGCGCGCCAGCCGCTTGCGCGGTACCCGCATCATCACCGACATGGTCACGGTCACCGGCACCGAAAATCTCCTGATGGCCGCCACGCTCGCCGAGGGCGAGACGATCATCGAGAACGCAGCGCGCGAGCCCGAGGTGGTCGATCTGGCTTTGGCGCTCAATGCCCTGGGTGCGCGCATTCGCGGCGCCGGCACCGACCGCATCGTGATCGAGGGGGTACAGGCCCTGCATGGCGGGCGTCATCGCGTGATGTCCGACCGCATCGAGGCGGGCACTTTCCTGTGTGCGGTGGCGGCCGCCGGTGGCGAGCTGCGCCTGACCGGCTGCGAACCCTCCACGCTGGATGCCACGCTCGAGAAACTGCGCGAGGCCGGTCTGCAGATCGAAACCGGACCCGACTGGATCCGCGCGGTCATGCGCGGTCGGCCGCGCGCGGTCAATCTGCGCACAGCACCCTATCCCGGTCTGGCCACCGACATGCAGGCCCAGTTCATGGCGGTCAATTGTGTGGCCGAGGGCACCTCAGTGATCACCGAGACCATTTTCGAGAACCGGTTCATGCATGTGCAGGAGATGCGCCGGCTCGGTGCCGACATCGACGCTCAAGGCAACACCGCCGTCGTGCGCGGCGTGGCCGGTCTGTCGGGTGCGATCGTGATGGCAACCGATCTGCGCGCCTCGGCCGGGCTGGTGATTGCCGGGCTGGTGGCGCGTGGCGATACCCTGGTCGATCGCATCTATCACCTCGATCGGGGCTACGACCGCATGGAACGCAAGCTGGCGGCGGTGGGCGCCCACATCGAGCGGGTGCGCACGGTGGTGGACGCATGATCACGCTGGCGCTCTCCAAGGGCCGCATCCTGGATGAGACGCTGCCGCTGCTGTCGGCGGCCGGTATCGAGGTCGACTCCAAGGTGCTGTCCTCACGCAAGCTGATCCTGCCGACCGGCGATCCGGGCCTGCAGCTCATCATCGTTCGGGCCAGCGATGTGCCCACCTACGTCCAGTACGGGGCGGCCGACATCGGCGTGGCCGGCAAGGATGTCCTGATCGAGCATGGCGGCGAGGGGCTGTATCAGCCGATGGATCTGGGCATCGGGCGCTGCCGCATGTGCGTGGCCGTGCGCACGGGCTTCGATTACGCCGCTCGGGTTCGCAGTGGCGCGCGACTGCGGGTCGCCACCAAGTACGTCGAAGTCGCTCGCGAGCATTTCGCGGCCAAGGGCGTGCATGTCGATTGCATCAAGCTGTATGGCTCGATGGAGCTGGCACCGCTGGTCGGGCTCGCTGATGCGATTGTTGACCTGGTCTCGACCGGCTCCACCCTGAAGGCCAACGACCTGGTGGAAGTCGAAGAGATCCTGCAGATTTCCTCGCGGCTGGTCATCAACCAGGCGTCGCTCAAGACCCGGCGTGCCGAGTTGTCGCCCCTGCTCGCCTCGCTGCAGCGGGTCGTCGCCGACCGTGCGGCCGCTGCTGCGGTCCGATGAGTGCAGCACTGAAAGGCCCAAGATGACTCAGACCACTTCGGCCAAGCCCCTCATTCGCCGGCTCGATGCCTCCGAACCCGGATTCGACGCAGCCCTCAGTGCTTTGCTGGCCTGGGAGGCGTCCCAGGATGCGGCCATCGAGCAGGCGGTCGCCGGCATCGTGGCCGATGTGCGTGCGCGCGGCGATGCCGCGGTGCTCGAACTCACCCGCCGCTTCGATCGGCTGGATGTCAGCGATGCATCCGCGCTCGAGTTGCCGCGCCAGGCCTTGCATGCGGCCCTCGATTCGCTGGCATCCGATCAGCGCGCAGCGCTCGAGTCGGCCGCGCAGCGCGTGCGTGAATATCACCTGCATCAGCTGGCGCAGTCCTGGTCGTATGTCGACTCCGACGGCACGCGGCTGGGGCAGAAGATCGGCCCGATCGAACGCGTCGGCCTGTATGTGCCCGGTGGCAAGGCGGCGTACCCCTCGTCGGTCCTGATGAACGCGTTGCCGGCCAAGGTGGCCGGCGTGCCGCAGCTGGTCATGGTCTGCCCGACCCCGGATGGTGTTCGCAACCCGATGGTGCTGGCGGCGGCTGCGATTGCCGGTGTCGATCGGGTCTTCACCGTGGGCGGGGCGCAGGCGGTGGCTGCGCTGGCCTATGGCACCGCCACCGTACCGGCGGTCGACAAGATCGTCGGACCCGGCAATGCCTATGTTGCAGAGGCCAAGCGGCGCGTCTTTGGCAAGGTCGGCATCGACATGATTGCCGGGCCGTCTGAAATTCTGGTGATCTGCGATGGTCACACCGATCCCGACTGGATCGCGATGGACCTCTTTTCGCAGGCCGAGCATGACGAGCTGGC